>CAZLII010000001.1:0-27168 GCA_964559065.1 uncultured Nitrospirales bacterium
ACAGCTAACGCCGGACATCTGCGTTTTGGCCATAATGCTCCGGGGGGTGACGGGTTATGAGAGTTGCAGGCGTTTTCGCAAGGACCCGGAATTGTATCGGATGGCAGTATTGATTCTTACCGCGTTGGGCGAAGAGCCTGAGATTTTACACGGGCTGGAACAAGGCGCGGATGATTATCTTGTAAAGCCGTTCAAATTGGAACGGCTGATGGACAAGATTGCGTCGCTTAATGCGCTTCTTGGGGCGATTGACACCCGAAATCGGGTGACCAATCTGCCGGGCACGGACGCCATCAAGCGGGAAATCAACCACCAGTTGGCCCGGGGGAATGCCATCGCCACGATCTATGTGGACATGGTCGGGTTCAAGCCGCTTTGCGCTGCGCGCGGTCCGGACGGTCAGCGACAGGCGCTGGAATTCATGTCCAAGTTGCTGGTCAGCCTGACGCGCGACATGGGGATATATGAGTGTTTTGTGGCGCATATGGGGGGCGAGCATTTCGTCGTGCTGTTGAAACTGGAAGACCATGAACGCTTCACTTCGAGCCTGATTCAGACTTTCGACCAGCGGGTGCGCGAACTTTACACGCGCCAGGAACGGGATCAGGGATACCTTATCGCCAAGGACCGTCAGGGCAAGGAGGTGCGGTGCCCGTTCATGGCGTTGTCAATCGGCGTGGCGCACACGCAATACCGGCAGTTCAAAAGCGCCAAGAAGATGTTCGAGGTGCTGGCGCAGGTGCGCCAGAAGGCGCAGCCGACATCGGGAAAGAGCGTTGTGTTTGTGGACCGGCGCCGCACGGACCGCTGAACCGCCTGGAGGACCGGCATGCGCCGGATCATCGTTGGAGCATTGGCGCTATTGCTCGTGCTGATTATTGTGGCGATCGCCCAGATTGGGGCATACGATGTTCCTCCGGAGGAGGTCGCGCGCCGTTGTCGCGAAGCGACACCAGCCTGGCAAAGTTATTCGGAAGACATCAAGGGGCAGATCGGGGCGCGGCCTGTCGCATTGTGGCGCGGCGAAATGGCGCATGCCCGGCAGGAGGACAGTTCCGTAAGCATTCTTTTTCGCATTGAGGAGCCTTGGTCCGGGTGGGAGGCGGCCATGCCGGTATTGGTGCGTGACCCGACGGGCGCAGTGTGTCTTGGGGTGGCCGAAGATCAGATTGGTCCCGAACGCCGCTATCGGTTTGCGCTCTCGGCAGACGATGATATTGCGCCGTTGCCCTGGATTGAAGTCCAGTACCCCCATGCGCAAGTCCGCATTACGTTCAACGCACAAGGTGAGTGGCGCAAATCCCCCTGATTGGAAAAGCGCGATTCGCTATTCCCTGTCAAGTTCGAGCCTTTTCGTTCCGCACGACGTCTCAACCGAAGGGGCCGTTTCGGGGCGATAGGTGTTGATGCGCACAAGGTGAATGGTGACCCCCGTCGCAATGGCCACCAGCATTGCGCGGACCCACCACAGGGGCACAAAGAACATGACCGACAGGCCGATGGTCAGCCAAAGCAGGGTGAGGGTGTATATTTTCTGGCGCAGCAGCATGCCCCGGCCTTCGCGGTAATTACGAATATACTCGCCGAACCAGCGGTTGGTCAGCAGCCAGCGGTGGAAGCGCTCTGAACTGCGCTCGTAGCATATCGCCGCAAGCAGCAGAAAGGGCGTGGTGGGCATCACCGGAAGGAACATGCCCAGCACACCGAGGGCGACCGACAGGGTGCCCACGGCAATCAGCGTTATCTTGACGGCGCGTCGCATCGTGCGATTATAGCAGGGATTGGATTCGAAAATAAAGGACAACGATGTCCAACATTGTTCAACCCTTCCATTCTCCACGGGCCAGCAAAGATTTGATGCGATCCAACAGCCGGTCCTCTACGGCGGCATATCGGACAAGGCCCTGTTTGTCAAGCAACACAATATGCGGGATGCTTCGTATGTGGTATTTTGAGAAGGTGATTGAGGGTTCAGCATCGAGTCCCACCGGAAATTCGATGTTCATGCGGCGGATAAACGTGGAAACCTCGTCGGGATCAGCGGCGTCATCATGGATGCCGAGAAAAACCAGTTCCGGATTCCCCAGAAAGGCAGCATGTATGACGCGGGTTTCCTCGATGCGATTGACGCCGTCCGGGCTGTCATCGAATCCGCCCCAGAATAACAACAGCACGATTTTGCCCTGCATGTCGGCGAGGGAAAGGGGTGTGGAATTGAACCAGTGTGCGCATTCGATGTCCGGGGCCGGCTGGTTCACCAGCCCGGCGGCTTCGGCGCTTTGCGGCGGCTCCGGGAAAGGTTCTGGTTTGTAATCACGCAGGCGGAGCCGCAACGGCCGATTTCTTTTCAAATCTACGGTGAATTCCCGGCTTAGGAATTCTGTGGGGTGTTCTGCGACAAAGCCTATCTTGTCCGTATCAGGCGGGTAGGTCAATTGGATGCCGAAACGTCCGTCCTCATCGCTGAGCGTCCACAGCGGATGGGGCAAATTTCGGGAAGCGATAACGACGCGGGCTGCAGGTCTGCCGTCCGGCATGGAGAGCGTGCCGGTGATTTGCGGCAGGGGCAGCAGGCGCACGGCGTCGAGGCGGGCGTGTCGGGTCTCCCCCATATTGACAGGGATTTCCGGCAGGGCATCTGTCATGTATCCGGGCGGGGCGATAATGCGGAGGATTCCCTGGGGCGATGGGGCCAGGAGCGCAAACCGGCCTTCGGCGTCGGAGTGTACGGCTGCGGCTGGTTGGCCCTGTGTGGAATACTCGACCCACACCCCCGGGGCTGGAGATTGATCATCGAGCAGGATGCGCCCTTCGATGCGATGAGGACGGATCATATCAAGGTTAAGAATATTGTCCTCCTTTTCTCGTGAAACCAGGACGGATTTCGGTTCGGGGGAGGCGTATTCGGGATGGCGCGCCACGAGATAGTACTCGCCATCGGGCAGATAAACCGAGTAAAAGCCTTCGGGATCAGATATCGTTTCCGAGCAGACCTGGCGCCCGCCCGCGCCGGCGATCAGCACGGTGATGTGTGCGTTCGCAATGGGCGTCTCGTCGTTCATGATGCGGCCGCCCAGGCGGACGCCGGACTGCAGGATGATGTCCTGGCGTTTGCCGCCGACGGGCAGGTAGGCGACACTGGTGTCGGCGTAACGGTAATGAGCGATCAACAGTTGCACGAAGGCGTTCTTGGGCAGAAAGGGTACGGCGATGATGCCGTTGTCATCCGCGCGCAGACGGGGAAAACCGTGGTCGAGGAGGCTGTCCACGGAAACGCGAAATGCGTCGCGCACCAACATGAACTTGATGCGCGCGCCGGGCACGGGGAACAAGTTCTGGTTGATCACGCGGAACGACAGTTCCTGGGATTCTTCCAAGACGATGCGCATGTCGGCGTCATTGACAAGAAATGCGCTGAATCCGCCGATGGCCAGTCCTTCCTTGTAGGCGACCACTTCGCACGCGCCCACGGGAGTATTTTCAAACAGGAACGCGCCCTCTTCCCCACTCCGGGTTTTCCGGACCTCCGTTTCGGTGCGGAGCCAGACATCCGCACCTGAGACGGGCGCATCCTGCGTATCCACCAAGATGCCCCGGAGACTCAGGGCATGCGCACTGAATACGGCACATGCGACAAGCATTGCAATGGGTGCAACGCGCCAAAATGCTGCGATGGAATGCGGGCACATCATGGCATGGTTTCAGAATGGAGTTTTCGCAGCGCGATCAGGGGAGGCAGACCGATGGTCTCCAGGACCGCGCGACCGGAGGCGTCCAAAAGAAACGTGGTCGCGGCATTGGGCGGGACGCCGTTGAACACGGGGATCGGCGTCTCCTGCGGCGCAAAATGGCCGTTAATCACCAGCGCGATTTGAAGATTCGGATTGCCGAGGATGTCAGACATGACACCCAAGCCTTCCAGAACAATTTCCGCCTGTTCCTCGTCGCAATAGACAACCATGGCGGGCCGATTCTCTGATGCGCGCCTGTCAACAGGCGGGCCGCCGACCTGGGGCAGGTCCCGCCAGCGCAGCGGTTTTCCCGCGAGACTGGATGCGCTCTTGCCGTCACGCAGCACGACATTGCCGACATCCTGCGCCTCGCCCGGTGCGGGATTCAAAATCATGGATTCCGTGGATGTGTTGTCGCTGGCGATGGCCACACAGCGCTGGGGCGCGCCGGGAACAATGGCATCCCATGAAAAATGGCCGTCCTTTTCCGTCAGCCGCTGCCACAACAGCAGATCATGGTCAATCAGTTCGCCGGGGAAAATGCCGCCGACCAAGAGGCCCTCCAGCCCGCGCCCGCGCGCATTGACCACGCGCCCGCGGACGCTGCCGAGCCGCAACAATTGCACCCGCGCGCCCTGCACGTCATCCAGATGCAGGGCAAACAGCGCGCCCAGCGGCTCGCGCGGGTCTTCCACCATCCCGATGATGCGGCGGTCTTCGGGCAGATTCGCGACACGGATTTCGACCAGCCCCATCGCGTCGGCAACCCGCCAGCCGAATTGGCGCGGGCGCAAGAGCGTGATAACGGCGCCCGGACGCGGCGTGTCGCCATCCTCATCGAGAACATAGAGCATGTACGTGGGGATGGGACGCAGCCACATGCCGGGCAGTTCCATTTCGGCGCCGCCGGCCACGTGAAAGCGTGTCGCGGGGTCGGTGGGCGGCAAGTAACCCGGCGCGGATTCAAGGCGTATGAGACTCTCACCCTCGGCGATGGTCGCGCGAAACGCGCCGGTAGGCCCTGTGCGCAGGAGCGCCGCCTTGGACCCGTTGCTCTCAATTTCCAGACGCGCGCCCTGGATGGGCGCACCGCTGACGGCGTCACGCACGACGCCATGAACCACGCCTGTGGCGGCGACGGTCAAGCGCAGCGGCGCCACTTCGCGGGCGGCGGTGATTTCGAGGCGTTCCCAGCCTGGGCTGAGGCGGCCGATGCCCGCCGCCTGATAGAGGTACTCGCCCGGCTTCAGTCGGACCATGAACGTCCCCTGATAGTCGGTGGTGGCGATGACGGTGTCGTGGGGCGGTTGCGTGCTGCGGAAAAGAATCGAAGCGCCGGTCACCGGCGACTTGCCGTCGCGGGAAAGCGCATTGCCGTTTACAAGGACGCCGGGGTCCATTGTAATGCGCAGGTTGCTCTCCCCCACGCTGACCTCGGAGATTGCCTCCTGTGCGTATTGGGGATGCCCCGCTTTGATCGCCACTTTTGCGCCACGCGGCAGGTTGGGGATGGTGAATTGGCCGCGATCGTTGCTCACCGGCTCTTCATATCCAAAGGCCGTCAACTTGGCCAGCGGAATACCGACCTTGCTGTCGTCGAGAACAGCGATGCGGGTAATCCGCGCCCCTTCCAGGGCCGCGCCCTTGTGGTTGGTGATACGCCCGGTGATGCTGTCGGCGGGCCGCAGCACGATGGCGACGTTGAGAATCTCATCGGCCACCGCGACATTCAGGTGTGTGCCGCCGAAACCGTGGCCCGGCGCGATGGCGAAGATCCCGACGCCGTCTGCCGGTACGTTGTCAAACCGGAATGCGCCGTCCGCAGTCGGGATGGCCTCGCGCAGCGCGCCGCCGATGCCTGGTTCCATGAAGACGCGGGACCCCGCAATCGGCTGGCCGGAGGCGTCGGTGACACGCCCGGCAATGACGCTCATTCCCACGCAAAGAAACGACATCGCGCTCATCAACGCCGCGCTCATCATGGCGGTCTATCTCCTCTGTTGCGGCCGGTCTCAAGACCATTGTTGTGGCTGGTCTCAAGACCATTGTTGCGGCTGGTCTCCTTATCGTTGTTGTGGCCGGTCTCCTGACCGTGCCACCTATACGACCGCAGGTCTCCATCATATGTCAAAATACCGGTTTAATACCTTCTGGAGACCTTCGGTCGGTGCTGTGGCGCGGTCTGGAGACCGGCCACAGCGGACCTTCTGGAGACCGGGCACAAACGACAAAAATATTATGTGCTACAGTACCGCTTCCATGCCGGTGATCAGCCATACTCCGTCACGCTTTTCTGCATGGAAGGTGGCGCTGATATAGCCGAAATATCCGCTGATTTCCACGGGATCAGTTGTGGCTTTGTCACCCTGGATAACAGTTGTCGCGTTTGCGAAGTTTAATTCCACGTCATCCAGAAATCCCATGCTCTTCGCGTCTTCCAGAAATGCGCGCATCTTTTCCTTGTCCCCAATGGGTTCGCAATAGAAATCTTCGGAATAACACGCGAGCAACCCGTCAATGTCCTGCTCGGAGACCCGTTCCGTGCACTTCTGTTTCAGCGCGTCGAGCAGGTCCTCATCCGAAACGGCTTTTCCTGTGGTCGCGCATCCCGCCATGACGGCGAGCAACGCCGCAATCCCCATCATACAAAGTGCATTTCGATTCATTCTGTCGCCCTCCCTGTTTTTATTCTTAACTTTGCATGCCGACGACGTCCGACAGGGACGCCTCGCATGGTATGCAGGACTTTAGCATACCGCCCAAGCGGCATGCACTCCGGGTACCTTGCCAAATCTGTGGCACATCAGAGCAGAGAAGTTCGGGAACGATACAGGTCATTTTTTGCCGCGTGCTTACACTGCTTTCAGCGGGGCAATGAGAACGCGGGCATCAGCGCAAGGCGGCGGCCACTTCTTCTTCGAGACGCAGATAGGTGCGGCGAAAGATTTTCTGGAGGGCTTGTTCCGGGGTGGCGCCGGCGGCGAGTTCGGCGAGGAACTGGTTGATGCGCTGCTGGCCAAATCGGGACCAGAGTTGGCCGATGGCGGCGTGGGCCTGGGCATAGGCGAGGCGGAGGGCTTCGGGCCGAAGGGCCTTGAGTTGGTGGGCTTCGAGGTCGGCAAGGCGAAATTCAACCCCTTGTTCCAGTGCGCGGCGCAGAAGGTCGGCGTCGAGGGGGTCCGGACCCCGCGAGAGGGTTTCCGCAAGCCCCTCGTTGACCCACCAGGGGGCCTTCTCATCCAGCAGGTGCCGGACAATGACATGGACGTATTCATGGGTGAGCCGGCGTTTGATTTCGTCGTCGGGCAGAAACTGTCCGGTTGCATCCGTGAGCGGGATGCGGATTTTACCATCGTACACCGCGCCGACGTGGCCTTCGAGTTGGGTCGCCTCGGAGAACTGATCGGCTTCGTACACAATCACCTGGATGGGTGCGGGCGGATAGGCCCCTCCGAATTTACGGCCGAGGTCCCAGTAGGCGGATTCCAAGATGTTAAGTACGCGGGACCGAATGGGATAGGGCATATTTCGGGGATAACTGATCCTGAAATGGCGGGACCCTGCCCGGTTGAAATCGTATTCGACCGATTCCTCACGAAAGGCTTTTTCGTAGCGTTCTCGCAGGTCCTTTCGGACGGGGTCCATTTCCAGCACATAATCCCACTGTGCGCGGGCTGAAGGAATGTCGTTGTCGCGGTAGTAGGCTTCGCCCAGCAACTCATGGGCGTTCAGGTCGCCGGGTTTGATCTCTATGGCCTCTTCCAGGCGGAAGATGGCATCCTGAACCATGTTCATGCGCAGGTAGTAGGAGCCGAGTTGGATGAGCGGCGACGGGTTATCGGGGTCAATGCCGATGGCGAGGTTGAGGTGCCTGGCCGCCTCGATGAGGTTGTTTTCCTGGGCGAGGTCGTTGGCGCGGGCCTGGTGGGCGTTGCAAAGGTTTCTGCGGACCGTGACGTTGTCCCGCGCACCTTCATAGGATTTCTCGAAATAGGAAATTGCCTCGGCATGCCTACCCGCGTTGTAGGCTTGTATCCCCCGGTTGTTGTATTCCACCGCAGAGGGCGCCTGGGCTTGGACGGCAAGCGCCGCAAGCCCCCCCACTCACAGGATGATAAGCGCAAAAAACCGATACCGCATTGGTCTTCCCGTGTTATGCCGAGGGCAGCAGGGCGATGGCTTCCACTTCGATTTGGATGTCCGCCGGCAGACGACCCGCCTGAATGCAGGTGCGCGCAGGGAAATCCTTGGGGAAGTATTCTTTGTAAATGCCGTTAAGTGTGGCGAACTGGTTCATGTCGGCGAGAAAGACCGTAACCTTCAGCACGTGGTCCATTCCGGAACCACAATCCTCCAACACGGCGCCGAGATTATCGAAGGTTCTGCGGGCTTCCTCTTCAAAGGTTCCGCGCACGGGGCCGCTGCCATCGCGGGCGAAGGGGCCTTGCCCGGAGACAAACAGGAGATTCCCCGCCGCAACGGCATGGGAATAGGGCCCGGCTGCGGGCGGCCCGCTTTGGGAAAAGAGGCATTGTTTTTTCATGATTAATCCTCACCATCCGTCCTGCACGGATTGGTAAACGCTGTGTCAGTTTTGATTTATTCCGATCGTATCCGGCACGGACGGCATATATAAGAACCGTACCATGCTTGGGTAAAATGCGTCAAATTGGCGGGAGACGGCATTTGCAAAAGGGGCATTTTTGATGTCAGCATCATCGAAAATCCAGGATATCGCCCATTTGTATGTGAAGGAACAGCCCATTTCGCAAATGCCTGATGGCGTTATTTACTTGCATCGGCCCTGCTTCAGCGGCGATACTAAGCGACCGGCGCGTCGCCGGCGGCCGACTGTGCCGGATGATGCGCATGAATGCCGGTGAGATTGAGCGGCGCGGAATCATTCCCTAACCCGATGGAGATGAAGAGATGGCGGAAATGCACCCAGGCAAGACGGCGTATTTTGAAGGGAAATACATTCCGATTGAGGAAGCCCGGATCAGCGTGATGACGCATGCGTTCAATTATGGTACGGGCCTTTTTGAGGGCATTCGGGGTTATTACAGCGCCGAGGAGGACAACATCCTCATCTTCCGGCTGAAGGAACATATTGACCGCTTTGTCAGGAACTTCCGTATTCTGTGCATGGAAATCCCGGAATCGTTCGAGGAAATCGAGCGGATTTGCATTGAACTGGTGCGGCGCAGCGGATTCCGGGAAGGGGTCTATATCCGCCCGGTCTGCTACAAAAGTGAGTTATCGCTGGGGCCGACGTTGAAGGGGGTCAAGAGCAGTCTTTGCTGCTATGTGATCAAACTCGGCGACTACTGCGACACGCAGGCCGGGCTGGACGTGGCGGTGAGTTCGTGGCGGCGTCTTTCGGACAACGCCATACCGAGCCGCGTCAAGTCCACCGGCAGTTATCTCAACAGTTCCCTGGCCGCCACGGAGGCGAAGCAGGCGGGATTCCACGAGGCGATTTTTCTGCGCGAAGACGGCACGGTCGCCGAGGGCAGCGCCATGAACATGTTTATGGTGCATGACGGAAAGTTGTTCACCACACCGCCGACGGCGGACATCCTGGTGGGGATCACGCGGAATACCGTTATACAAATCGCGAAAGAACAACTGGATCTGGAAGTGATTGAGCGGCCCATCGCGCGCACGGAGTTGTATGTGTGCGACGAGTTGTTTTTCTGCGGCACGGGCGCGCAGGTGGCCCCGGTGCGTTCAGTGGACCGCCGCATGCTGCGCAATGGGGAGCCTGGCCCGATCACGCGCCGCCTGCAGGAAGTCTATTTTGATGTCGTCCAAGGCAAAGTGCCGCAATACCGGCACTGGTGCACGCCGGTTTTTTGAGTCAAAAGCATCTTTTCTTCTGAATCTTCCGGGAATAAGCAGGAGCGCGCGGTATGGTGGACACTGAAGAACGCCGCCGTATCCATTTTCGGGATGTATTGTCGGCGCGTTTTTGGGTGAATTATGCCGCCATTTTGGTATTGACCTCCTGGGTGCCCATGCTGACGCGCAAGAGCATTCTTCAGAACGAGGCGGGCGAAGTGATTCAGGAGAACGTCTCATCACTGCGCGTGTATGAATGCTATCTGGGCTTCCTCAGGCGGCCGGACCGCTGGTACTTCACCGCGATCTTCTTACACCTGTTCCTGTGTTTCTTCGTGTCGTTCTGGGTCTGGTACATCGTTATGCGCTTCCGCGAAGGTGGCCAGCGCGTCGCGCATCATGGAAGCGACGAAGATTGACCGGTTCAGACGTAGCGGCTTCAATTACAGGTAAGGCGCCATGAGGGGCGCGCACAAGATCAATGCAGTTGGCGCACAATTTCCGGTCCCCGCATCCAAAGCCACCAGACGTGTTCCAGGACTGCGGTCAGCCGGTCATAGGTGACCACTGCCGCAGGCTGAAAGGCCGCTTCCCAGGTGGCGCGCTGGGCGCCGCTGTCGCAGCCGGCCAGATATACGAACTGTAATACGGGATTCTTCTCCATTTCCTGCACGTGTTCCGGTTCAATAAACCCTTCTTTCATAATGATTCCCTGGGCGGTGCCATGGGAGCCGATGAATACGAAGCGTCCTTCGCGCAGTGCACGTCGCAGCGAGTCTTCGGATAATTTCAGCATGACCACGCTGTCTTCACCCCATTTTTCGCGGGCGGCGGCGGCTACGCGGTAGAAACCAAGTGATAGCAGGCGGCGCGGAAACAGGTCATTGTCCTCAAAGAGAAGATAAGCCTCACCCGGGCGGGGATCATCCCGGACCATGCGGTCGGCCTGCCAGGCCAGAAACGCCCCCATCCCCCCCATTGCGTACAGCGCCCATGCCGACACGGCAGCCCCCGTGACGAGGCGCTTCCGCGCACCCAGCCAGTGAATCAAGAGCACCGGCCGACATGAGCCAAGCAGGGCGAGCGCGATGGAAAAAACCGTGATGGTGGCCCACACGATAAAGAGTTTTCGCATAAAACTTCGCAGCAGCGCTTCGGGATGGAATGCATCATAGGCCGGGCGAAAATGGACCATCATGTAGGATATGCCCGAGATCAACAGGATGATGACCAGAAGAAACAGCAAGCCCACCAGAATAAGCCCCATGGCCTGGTTGTAGTGATGATGGAGAAACGGCTTGGCGCGGAATTTTCTTGCGCATACGAAGAGGGGCGCAATGCCGAGATACAGCGTGGCCGCCAGTGCGCGGCGCGACACGGCAACCGCCGTAGATTGAGGGGACGCATGATGTTGTGTTGTTTTGGACATACAGGACAGAGTTATAACATCAGAGATGTTCCGGAGCAAAAAGGACACCCGATATGCATCCCGAAAGGAATTTGTTCAGGACCGCAAGTTTTTGACACAACAATAAGCATTCCGGTGGGGAGTGCCGAGGATTCTCCATAATCAATGAAGGCTTGACCGGCCGTTGCGCAAATGCCTGGGATTACTGTCCTGTTGAATGTTGACAAGATGTTGGTTATCATCATTGTAGTGTAGAAAAGAGGGGAATAGGTTCATGCCGCAGGATTCGATGGAGCAGGATGCATTGCGGCCCTGTCCGATATGCCGTACACCTATTAGCGTGCTGGCGGTACGGTGTCGGCATTGCGGCGCGGAAGTGGGCCGCCCGCGCAAAGAAGCGGAGACCCTCACGATTCGCGACCTTGGGGGGGAATCGGAAACGACGTATACAGTCTCGGGTAATGTGCTGGATGCCTTGGAGATTTTCCGGGCGGAGGAACTTTCCGCACAAGAGCAACAGCGGCGCGCCCGTGAGGCCGGTCATTCATCGTGGTTTCGTCGTCGTCAACCGGAAGAGGAAATCAAGGACAACCGGTCCGCGTCCAATTTGCCGCAATTGGATGCCAAGCACCGGGACCTGGCGATGCTGGGCGCGGAATCGCAATCCACCAGCAGGCCGAGGCCTGCGCCCTCGGCGCGGTTGGAATTTGTCCGACGGTGTCTCATAGGTGGGGGCGTCATCATCGGGCTTCTTGTGCTCTATTTTGTGGGGGATTTTGCCTGGAAACGTGTTTCGGCGTATATGAACCGGTCGGGCATGTCGGACGAGTTTATGTACGTGAACCGCGCCCTGCAATGGCTGGAAGAGGGGCGTCCAGCCATTGAGGCGCTGGAAGAGGCCCTGGAGGCGCTCAAGTTCAATAATACCCCTGAGAACCGCCGGATCGCGGATGAAGTGCGGGAGCGGTTTGTCGCAGAGATAGAAGACCTGCTCACCGAGTATCCCTGGCGTCGAAACAGCCTCGACCGCGCTTCCGCGCTGGTAAATCGGGCCGCGCAGAAAGACTCGCACAAAAGCATCCGCGAAATGCTGGATAGCGTCCAGGCGGAGGTGGCGGCTTTCAAACTGGTGCTCATGTCGGTTGATGCGCGGGAAGGCACGGCCACTTTCCGCCTGCATGATCCGAATTTCCCCCTGACGGAACAGACGGTTCGTGAAGGCGACTATGTCCAGGATCGTTTTCTGGTGAAGCGGATCACGGCCTCGAACGTCCGCCTCGAGGATGCAAAAGTGCAGACGCCGCGGGGATTCCGGACGGTTCTGGCGCGCCTGAGAACGCCTGTTGTGGGTGAGTGAATGCCTGGTGGCCGGGCGATGTTCCTGATTGATGCGGCGATTATGCTATGATAAAGCGTGTTTGCCGTGCTTCAGGATTCTCGCGTCCCATTTCACATCAGATCATTGTAAGGAACACGCATTATGCCGCATAAAGTGGCCATAGGGTTGTTGATTGTTTTGACGGGGGTTATGGGGATGTCCTGCGCCGCCAAGCGGGAGAAAAGCCCTGCGCTTGACCTGTCGTCTCCGCAGTCCGCAGCGGAGTACGAAGCGCAACTGCGCGAGGTGGTTAACCGACATGTGGCGCACGCCGGCCGTGAGGAAGATATGACACGGGCGCCGCTCATCCGGCGCAGGCCGTATTACCTCAAGGAGTTTGTCCTTTATCCGTCGGACGCATCCGAGGCGCAGGTCACGTTGCAGCACCGGGAATCGCGCACCCGGCCCTACATTGCAGATGTGAAAGTGGAAAAGCGCAGGTACTATACGGAGCCGCAGAAGAAGCGAAAGGCGGCGCAGCAGGATTTGAAATTTTACCGCGACACAGGCCACGAAACACTGACCTATGAGTACCGCGACAACCGCTGGTGGCGGGTGGGCAGCCTCTTTGTTCCGGAGAAATCGGAGGAATATATCAACGGGGAGTGGTTGCCCCGCCAGGAAGAGGTCAGGGTTTTTGTGGAACCGGAAGATCGCGGCGGCTTTTGGCTCACCCGCAAGTTCAGGCAATGGTTCGGCAGGGACAAGGAAGAGTGAACTCCACGACGCAGGGATTCGGGAGCGGGATGGAGCAGCAAGAAACGTTGAATATCAAGACTGTCTGGATGGAAGCGGCCGTGATAGTTGTGGCTGTTGCGTTGGCCGCCTTGGGCGTGCGCCATGTGATTGCGGGAGAGACGGTCAACAGCCGTATGGCCACGGTGTGGAGCCTGACCAAGCATGGCACGTGGTGCCTGGATCGCCCGGTGGACGAACCGCGAAATCCGTTTGAAGCAATTACGGTGGACAAGGTTGCCGTCCGCGGGCGTCTGATCTCCAGCAAACCACCGATGATCCCACTGATTATGACGGGGGAATATCTGCTTCTACGGGGCCTTTTCGGGTGGGACTTGGAAAATCGGGATCATCTCAAGTCCATCCTGCAGGTTATGAACCTGACGCTGGTGGTCTTTGCGTACGCCATCGCCCTGATTTTCTTTGCAAAGATATTGCGCCTTTTCGTCGAGAACCCATGGCGGCGATTGTTCTGGGTGGCGGCGATGGCCTTCTGCACACAGGTTTTTGGTTATTCCTCACAACTCAACAACCATGTACCGGCTGTCGGCATGCTCATGCCGATGCTGTATTTCGGCATCGGGCTGTCTTCCGGGAAATTGACGGCAAGGCCCTGGCGCTTCTTTATGTTCGGCCTGTGCGGGGCGCTCGTCTTCACCTTTGACTTGCCCATCACCATTTTCGTCGCATTGACGGGTCTCTATTTGCTGTATTGCCATCCCCGGAACACCCTGATTTGGACCACCCTGGGCGTCGCGGGACCGTTGTTGGTTCATTTCGCCATCATGACGGCAGTGACGGGAAGCCCCCTGCCGGTGCAACTAAACAAAGACTGTTATTTGTTCGAGTCTTCGATGTGGCGCAATCCCATGGGACTGGACAGCCTGAACGAGCCGAAACTGGTTTACCTGTTCCATTTCACCTTCGGACGCCACGGGGTTTTTCTACTCTTCCCCATTCTCATCACCGGACTTCTGGGAGGCGTTCTGGCGTTGCTGCGTCGCGATGTTCCCGGGCGCGGTTATGTACTGGGCGGCGCTATGGGCTTTCTGTTGATAAGTCTGTATTATTTGCTTAATACCCATGGATACGGCGGGGAAGCCTACGGGTTCCGGTGGTACATTGGGGCGATGCCCGTATTGCTTCTCATGGGCGCGTCGTTTCATGAGCGTGTGCACTCCCGATGGCTGTGGGGCGTGTTATTCGCTCTGGCGGTGGCGTCCGCCTATTCCGCCTGGGAATGCCATCAGAACCCGTGGGGCGCCGATCTCGAATGGACCGCGCGCCTGTTGTTCGGTCCAAGTCATTAATCAGGAAACGTCATTATTGCCGAGATACCGGATTGCCAGCGTGGCGAGCAGTTCGACAGCCAGGGGGATGGCGGCGTCATTGAAGTCAAAGCGCGGGTGGTGCAGGGAGAAGGGATTGCTGTTTTCCTTGTCGGTATTTCCCAGGAAGACATATGCGCCGGGGACTTTTTCGAGGTAGAAGGCGAAATCTTCGGAGGCCATGATGGGATGCTGCAATGTCACCAGAGATTCTTTGCCGAAGCAATCGGCAATGACGGTCCGGGCAAAGGAAGCCATTGCGGGGTCGTTACAGAGCGGCGGATAGCCGTCTTCATGAAGGGTGAAATGCGCTTGGGCGCGAAATCCTGCCGCAATCTGCGCCGCGATGCGCGGGATGGCTTCGATGATATGGTCGCGCACGCGCGGTGACAAGGCGCGGAACCCGCCTTCCAGGCGGGCTTGCGCGGGAGTGACATTGGCGGCGGACCCCGCGTCCGCGCGCGTGACGGCAATCACCGCCGGTTCCCAAGGGCTTAACTCCCGGCTGACAATGCTCTGCAGCGCGGTGATAATGTGGGCTGCAACGAGGATCGGGTCCACGGTGTTGGCGGGGTCCGCCGCATGGCCTCCCCGTCCGATGATGTCTATGTGAAAACCGTCCATGCCGGCCATCACCGGCCCTTCACCGACAGCGGCCGCCCCCAAAGGCAGTGCGGGCCAGGCGTGCAGGGCAAATGCGGCGGAAACGCCGTCCAATACCCCCTCCTCCACGATTCTGCGGCCGCCCCCCGCCTGTTCCTCTGCGGGCTGGAATATCAGGCGCGCAGCGCCGCGCATGCGATGGCGATTGTTGGATAGTGTTTTCGCCGCGCCGCACAGACAGGCGATATGCCCGTCGTGCCCGCAGGCGTGCATGCGCCCGGGCGTCCTTGATGCGTAGGGCAGACCGGTTTCTTCCTGGATTTCCAGCGCATCCATGTCGGCGCGAAGCGCGACGATTTTTTGTTCAGATGGTTTTTCACCTTCGATGTCAGCGACAATCCCCGTGCCGCCGGCATGGCCTCTGGTAAACGGGATGTCGTTTTCTTCCAGGAACTGCGCGATCCGGTCTGAAGTCCAGTGTTCTTCAAAGCGGATTTCCGGGTGTTGATGGAGTTCATGGCGCAGCGCGACGATTTCAGGAAGAAGGGCGGCGGTCGCTTTTCGGATGGGGTTGTGCGTCACCATTGACTGCGCTTTCGATAGTTGTTTTTAGGGACCCTGACCGTTTGGGCGGTGTCAGATTCGGATGCGGGTGCCCGGAAACGCGGTGATACTGAACTCGATATTGAAATCCGTGCCGCGCTCGCGATTTCGGATGCGCAGGGCGGTCTCCCAGCAATGGAGTGAACGCCGAATTTCGTAGGTCTGGATTCTCAAGTCGCCCCGGCTGATATCAACGATATGCTCAAACCACAGCCCCCAGTGATCGCCCAGTTTGCAGCCCAAACTGTAGAGAATATCGCGGTTGTACACCCGGCTTGCGGTTTCGGTATAGATGAACCCCATGCGCCCGTTGAAATAGCCGCCCATGGGGATATCGTCATAGTAGAGATGGGTCAGCACGCGGTTGAAATCGCCCAGCATGGCCTGGTGCTCGAGTTCCGGATTCAATCGCCAGGGCTGCCGGAAGATCAGTTCATATGCCTGAAGGAATGTTTCGCTCTGATAGATGGGGACTCGCGGCAGAATGTCCCGATTGACCTTGAAGCGCTCTGCCGCCAGTTGAAATCCCCACCAAGGCCGCGGTCTGAAGTCAATTTCCGCTTCATAGTTTTCAGACGCGCTGGTCTCATTCCAGAAGTCGTTTCCCTGATACAGGGTGAAGCGTCCCACT
The DNA here is from genome assembly GCA_964559065.1 of uncultured Nitrospirales bacterium. Lineage (GTDB taxonomy): Bacteria > Hydrogenedentota > Hydrogenedentia > Hydrogenedentales > CAILVY01 > CALEDJ01. The sequence continues at coordinate 16,259 of CAZLII010000001.1, forward strand.
TGCCAGGCCTCGTTGGTATAAGCGTCGCGGCCGTAGAGCAAATTGTCGAGTTTGGATTCGATGCGGGCGTGTCCATAGACGCTGTCCCATGCATCGTATCGGGGCGATTTTTCGATGCCAAGCGTTGACTTGGGCCGATAGGACATGGTCACCGAGGGGACGACCAGGTGCTTGAATTCGGAGAATCCGAGGATGCCGGGATAGGTTTTGTGGAAGCGGCTTTGGGCCGTCACGCCAAGTTTGGTGGACAGCCGGGCTTGGGCGGTATCGTCATGGTCTTCAGTCAGATAAAAAGTGGCTTCGTTTTCCCAGTATGGCGTAAGGGTGAATCCTTCCACCGGCGCCCAGGCATAGGAAAGGCGTGCGATGTTGGCTTGGCGCCCGCCGGTATCGCCGTTCTGTTCGCGGTCGTTGTAGCCGACGAGGGCGTCATAGGTGAAATAGAGATTGGGAGCGATCCGTCGTTCGATGAGGTGGAAGGTGGCTTCGGGCAGGTATTCCGTTTCATAGACCCAGCGATGCATGTTCAATCGCGCGGTGGAGGTGGCGATGTAGGAGGGTTGCCGATACGTGACGTTGACAAAGTCCCTTGGGGTGGTCCGATGCCGGTAGAGTTCCCTGTGGAAATCCCTGTAGACGTCTCGGTCCCGCCACATTTCGAGTTGTCCGCGCACCACCAGGTCTTCCGAATACTCATAGCGGTGATACCATTCGCCGTAGCCCCGGCTCTCTGTGGTCATCAGGCCGTGCGCTTCGCCTTTGCTTCGGAAGAACGGCGAGGCGGGATTGTCCATGAAATCATAGTTCACATCCAATCCGAATCCGACGCCTTCCTTCTCGGTGGGATAGAGCCGCGGCCCCATGGTGATATCGCGGTTCACTTCAAACTGCATGCCGAGATTGGCGTAGTATCCCAGTTCTGCGGAGCGGCCGCTGCGGAAGTCAATATTCCAGGGGTTTTCCTCCTGCATATCTGCGCGCCAGCGCGGGAGATATAGCGGTGTGGGCATTTTTCCGAATTGAAGGCGGGCATGCGAACCGCGAAGCACCTGATTTTCGTCCGCGCTGAAGGATTTCATGCGCAGCCGATAGTGGGGGTTTTCATGGTCGCATGTTGTTATCCAGACCTCTTCGCCGAATACTTGTTGGGGTCCCCGGATATGCAGTTTTTCGGCGTGAAAATAATAGAGACCGGCGCGGCCCCTGACGTCTGTCAGTTCCCCCGTTTGATCGGCGAAGTCGTAGTGCACCTCGCTTGCTGTCATCTCGCGCGCAGGCTCGACGATATGCACATCCTTTGCATCGAGTTTGCCGACGCTGAGCCGCTGGCGGGCGCGCTCCTGCTCGTCCAGTTCGGCGGCCAACGGTGAGACCTCTTCGGGCGCCGTCTCCGGCGCTTCTTCCTCTTCCACCGGCAACTGGTAACGCATTTCGGATGCGGTAAGGCGGGAGGATTCCTGCTCCACCTGCACGTTTCCTTTGACGAATATTTCGCCGGTATCCTCGGAATGGGTGAGAGAATCGGCGCGGAATAGCATGTTGCCCATGCGCAAGCGGACATTGTTTTCGAGATGCAGCACGCCGGTCTGTAAGTCTCGGGTCATTTTTTCCGCCTCGACATCACGGAGCGGCTCTGTCCAGTCCGGAGGTTCAAATCCGGCCTCAAGCGAGCCGAATTCCGTCGGTTGTCGCAGGGCGTCTGTTATTGTGCGCTTGGCGACTTGGCGCGTAGGCGCGGCGGTCGGCTTTGCCACATATCTTTCGGAGGTCCGGAGCGGGTAGCGCTTGAAGATGCGCGCAAAGAGCGATTTTTTTCTGGGAACTTCGATTTCCGGCGATTCCGGGGCTTCCGGCATCAATTCCGGCGGCGGCTGTGCGATGGCTGTCGGCGGCGTTTCGGTCAACGGAAGCAGACGCCATTCACGGTCGCGCAAACTCAAGGCCAGCAGTGCGCCGGGAAATACCGAGATTCGTGTGGGCGTGAAATCCAACGGGATGCGCTCACGTTCGGCCAAACTGGAATCCAGACGCACCAGGGTGCGTTCAGACAAGACAAACACTTCATCGCGGTAAACGGCCATGGTCTCGACCGGGATTTCTTTTGCGCGGATGATACGCCGCGCAGCGGCGTCAACGAGCGACAGTTGCGCGGCGCATCCCACGACAAAGCGGTCACCGGACACGGCGCCAAGGTGCTGGGGAATATCAGGCAGGGCAACCATGCTGCGCTCCGCCAGACGATCGAGTCGAATGAGGGTCAACTGAGGTTCGATGCGGCCAATCACGCCCAGATAGCGGGCGGTCGTCACCGCGCCGGAGGGAAAACCGGGCGCCTTTTCCAGGGTGGTGGTAAGGACAGGCGGCCCTGGATCGAGAATTGTGACGCTTTCGGAAAAGGTGTTGGTGATGACGAAGCGCCCATCGGACATTGCCGCGAGCGTGGCGGGGCTTTCGCCGACAGGTATGGTTGCGAGGAGTGTTTCATCGGGCAGATGGATCAGGGAAACCGTATTGTCCAGACGGTTGACGCATGCCAGCGTGTGGCCGTCGGGCGCCAACGCCAAAGCCACAGGCCCCCGCCCCACGGGAATGGTGCTGATGCGTGATTGATTGTCGGCGTCAAAGACCCAAATCTCGTCGCGATTGTTCACCGCAAAATAAAGCCGGTTCTGGTCGGGGAGCAGCAGGGCGTCGCGAAACTGCGCCTCCGCGTCATACGCATCAAATGGTGATGCCGAGGCGGACAGCGTCCACAGAACAGCCATGAGTCCGTATCCGATTGTCATATTGGACATAAGCACACCCACGCCGGAAACGGCGTCATTGTCTGCATTTCAAGCCCTGTACATACGACACGAGAGCGCACTGATTTCAGTCAGCGCCCGGGGATGATGAACCAGAATGCGGCGACACGCTTGGACGGGCGTTCATCAGAACGCTGTATTTCTGAGGGACGATGAATTTCCGGCTGTCTTTCTTGGTCCGCCTCAGATTCCGGCGCGGGGACGGTCGCCTGCGGCACAGGCGCGGATGGCGGCGCATCGGTCGAGACATCGTCCGCAGCACTTACGGGCGGGGGCAGTTCACGTGTCTGCACCATTGTTTCCCCCTGCTCCGCCCATGCAACGCCTGCAATCAGCACGAACAAGGCTGCCGGAAATATTTTCAACATGTTTTGCCCTCCATGAAACACACCGTGTCCTCCAACGATCGAATTGCCTCTGCGCCGCCCATCCGCTGCACGGTCAAGCCGCCGACCGCGTTGGCGAGTTGGCCGCAGCGTTTCAAATCCCAACCGTTCAAATGGGCATACAGGAATCCGCCGCACGCTGCATCGCCTGCGCCCGTAGTGTCCACCACCTGCACCCGATGCGCGGGCATGTGGTGCTGCTCGCTGGCATTCTTGACGAACAATCCATCTGCGCCCATTTTTACGATGACGGTCTCCACACCGTAACTCCGGTAGAAATCCGCGATGGATTCCGGTTCTTGCCGCCCCGTGTAATGACGCGCTTCTTCAAGACTGGAGAACACAATATCCAAGTGGGGCAACGATGGTTCAATCAATGGAAGCCAGACGCCTTTGCCGTCGTAACAGGTGTCCATCGAGGTTTTTACACCGAGTTGATGCGCTTTTTCAAATATGCGCCCCATTGGTTCTCCGTCCAGCATGGGCGTGATTGCCGGCCCCCCCCAATGCAGGATGCGCGCTCCGGATATCACCTCAAAATCCAGGTCGGCTTCGCACGTCTGTGCGGTGGTGCCCAAGTGATGCAGAAAAGTCCGCTCGCCGTCCGCGCTGATCAGCACAACAGTCGCCGACGAATGACAGTCATCCACCCGCTTCACCCCATCGGTATTCACGCCGGCCGCATGCAATGCGCCCATGATAAAATCGCCGAATCCGTCGTTGCCCAGCCGCCCCACGAAGGCGGCGCTGCCGCCCAGTTGCCGCATCACCACGGCGGTAACCGCTGCAAGACCGCCGAGGTGCATCTCGAGTTGCGGCACCAGGGAAAGCGTTCCCCGGGAGGGCAACTCCTCCACCGGGCGCACCATGACATCCGCGCATACCACGCCTACCGTGACCACATCCACCGACATGAATCCGTCCTTTGAGCCAGCCCATTTGTAACCAGGAATCAACGCCCGCAGTATAGCAAGTGCATTTTCGTGTGCGCAAAGGAAGCAGGCGGGTTCGTCCGCAAGGGTTGATCCCCTTGTGCGGGACTGGCGTTGTGCGCCGGGCATGCCGTATCATGGCGCGTCTTTGTCCAGCGGAAGGAAACGCAGCCGTGCCGAAACGCAAAGAATCTTTGGAAAAGCAGCGCGCACGCGCTGTTGCCATCTATGATCGCCTCTATCAACGTTACCCCGACGTACGATGCACGTTGGACCGCAAGAATGCCTTTCAACTGCTGATTGCCACCATTCTCGCAGCGCAATGCACCGACGCCCGGGTCAATATCGTTACCAGGACGCTTTTCAAAAAGTACCGCAAGCCGCAAGACTACCTGAACGCCCCGGTGGAGGAATTGGAGCAGGACATTCGCAGCACCGGATTCTATCGCATGAAGGCGAAAAACATCCGGGGGCTTTGCCGGATGCTCGTGGACGAATACGGCGGCAAGGCGCCGAATACGATGGATGCCCTGCTCAGGCTGCCAGGCGTCGGACGAAAGACCGCCAATGTGGTGCTGGGCGACTGTTTTGGCGTACAGGGCGTGGTGGTGGACACCCATTGCGGGCGACTCGCGCGCCGCATGGGATTCACGGAAAACATTGACCCCAAGAAAGTTGAGCAGGATCTCATGCGCGTCTGGCCAGAAAATCGCTGGTCGCTGTTTGGGCACCTGATGGTCTTCCACGGCCGCGACGTATGCACCGCACGCAAACCGAGATGTGGCGAGTGCCCCATTACCGACCTGTGCCCTTATCCAGATTCCATAAACCAAACCGTCAAAAACGGTCGCGGACAGGATGAAGAAATCATCGAGAAACACAAAGCAAAGAAACCAAAGGCCTGATCAAAAACCGTCTGTTGCTTCCACAGCCGTCACGCCATCAATCGTCTCAGGGTGGAAATATTATTGGGTTGTGGTCTACGTGGTGTCAGTGCTTGCCGTGGATACCCTGGCCGTTTGGGGTATCAGATGGCCCTTCGATTGGACCTTTTTTTTGTGGGGATCACATCGTATTCAGGATTGGGCATTGCGCTGGGGTGCGCCCAAGGGTCTTGCCGATCTTGTAACTTCCTGGCCGTTCGGCCAAGTGGACTATTTCAAACTGGTTTTCTGGTTTGTGGTCCCGTTTGTTATGTGTCTGCGCGGGACGGACTGGGGTGCGTTGGGAGTCAAACGCTGGCGGCGCATTGACTTGTATTTATTGGGCGGTCTCGCCTTGTTGGGGCTGGCTGCCGTGTTGGTCATTCCCTACATCCCCTCGTTGCGGGCCTATTATCCCGGTCAGCGCGGCATGCATGCCGTGCCGTGGGCGCAATTCCCTGTTCATTTGTGTTGGGTGTTGTCCTGGCTTTTGGGTTGGGAATTCATGCACCGCTATTTTCTATTGCGGCGGGTGTCGGCGCGGTGGCCGCATTGGGGTTGGTGCCTCGTGCCGCTTTTTGAAACGGTCTATCATCTGCAGAAGGCGGGACTGGAAGCCGCCGCAATGCTGGTGTTTTCGATCATTCTGACCCGGTGGAGCCTGCGCCGGAACAACGTGCTGCTGCCGTTCCTGGCGCATCTCATCGTGGAAATCGAACTGATCCTCTTTCTGCTGTTCCGATGAGGTCCGGGGCCGTGACGTTTCTCGAAATTCCCTTTCCACATTAGACTTTTTTGGCATGGTCTGCTCATGATAGGAATGTTTACGCGGATGCGATTGTTTTCGGCGTAAGATTGGCTTTGGTCCGGGATTTTAGTATACTGCCGTTGGTTTGGAAAACAGTGAGGTGATTCCATGTCGGAAGTACAGGAAAAGCGGTTTCGTGCGGACATGCCGGTTGCGGAGGCCATGGCGGTGCATCCGCGCGTGGGCGAAGTGTTCGCGGCGTTTCATCTGGGGGGCTGCGCCCATTGCGGCATCAGTCATTACGAGACCATCGAGCAGGTCTGCATGGCGTATGGCGTGGATGTGGATGTGCTGCTGGAGGTCTTGGAAGGGCTTTTCGAATCCGCGTAACGTGCGGCCCTTCTATGGCGCGGGTTCCAGATCAATCCGCGCATAGGAAAGCGTGTTGCCGCCGCCAAGCCCAAGCATGTCAATGGTGAATGACGGCGTATTGCCGGCGCGCACGCTTGCCAGGCAGTACGAACCCATGGGCCGCTTGAGGGGAATGGGAATCGCTTGCGGCGTGTCGTTCTCAGGCAACAGACGCAGCAGCCGATTGCCCGCATTTCCGCTACTGCAGTAGGCCACAACATACAACTGCCCGTCCGGCGTGGGATGAAATCGCGCGTGCCCCGGCCATTCCAAGGCGGAGCCTTCAATCAGCACGCGGCGTTCTATGATCGCACCATTCTTCACCACGGCCAGATACAGGGAATTGATGACGGATCTGCCGGGAAAGAACCTGTCCCGCATTGATGGGTACTGCACCTCGCGTTCGGTGTACATTATCCACGCCGCGCCATCGGGCGCGATCCACAGGTCCTGGTTGCTGATATGCCCGCCGGTGGCGTCCACGTTCGCGATCTCAATGGGTGCTGCAAAGGACTGCGACGTAATGTCCGGCGTCCAGGTAAAGTAGAGGATACGAAATACATAGTCCCATTGGCGTTGGGTCTGTTCGAATTTGTATTCACGCCATTCCTTGACTGGCTCGACAATGTCCCCGATGGCCAGCACATAGGCCGCGCGGTCCACCAGCGCGACTTGCGGATAACAGGATCGAATTGGAAATTCGATGGAACCGGTCGCGAGGGTGTCGCCAGTGATGTTAAGCAGGCAGGCGTGTTGCACACCTGTCTTGGCGTCAATGTTCAACATAAGCAGTTCCCCGCGCGCGGGGTCCGCCGCGTATCCCCGATATGAGTGATCCGTGTAATACGGTTTTCCCGCCCATTGGGGACGCAATGCCGCGCGTTCCATCCCGCTTTCCTGCATCCGGAAATGGATGAGGTGTGGTTCACACGGGCCATAGTGGGTTCCTGGCGGCTCAAGGGAATCGTTCACATAGAGGAACAGGTCTTGTTCGGAAGTTATCGCCACGGGACAAGGCTCGCGCTGGCGATAGGCGTCCGCCTCTGCGATCACGCGCCATGCGCCCTGCTCGCGGCGCAACAGGCGCCAGCGGGTGTTGCACAACGGCGGCACATCCACGCCGGTCTCCATCGCACTCACAACAACCTGTCCGCCCATGCGCGCGATCTGAGTGCATCCATAGGACCAGAGAGGACCCGACCCATTGTCGGGATTCTTGAGGGTATAGACCTCTTCTTCTATGCGCACCACTGGATTCCGCAAGACGACCGTATCCGCCGTGGCGAGTTCGCTTACCAGGATGGACAGAATGCCGATGGCGACAATGCGGATTGGCAACTCTTCAGCCGAATGCAGGAGGCGCGAAACGATTGTTCTCATCATCAGGACTTTCCGCCTTTCTTTGGAGTGCGGTGGCTTGCCACCGCTCTTACGCGTTCAGGCTTGCCTGGACCCTCCGGGCGGCAAGCCGCCCGGAGGAAAGCGGCGGCGAGCCACCGCAGTCCAAAGACAAGCGCCATCTTTGTATCTGCTTCATGCGACTAAAGCGGTTCAGGAAGTGTTTTTTATGAACCCGGTTTCCTCGCCTGTTTTCTGGTTGATCCGCAGTATAGCAGTCCACCCTCGAAACAGAAAAGGCCGCCGCGCCGGGGAGGGTCGAAGGAGGGTCTGTGAACAGCGCGGCGGCGTAAAACAACGGCGCAGGGGGTGACTACGCCTGTTGGTGGGGACTGGCAAACCTTAGGCATACGAGCAGTAGAGAAAAGGCGGATTTGGTACGGGCGAGAAGATAGTCCACCACACTTTGAACCATATCATACACGCCCAGTCGAGCCATTGTGCGGCCTCCTCTTCTGTCAGAGACTACAAGTGAAACTGAAAACTGTTACGTTCTCCTGTGGCTGGCGGCTGGATTATTCCATGCCGCTTCCGTAGATTTGGACGCATAAAGGGGGATTTTATTCATTGGGGTGTTGGGGCCGGTGAGAGGCAGGGACGAAAGGGACGAAAGGGACAAGAGGGACGGGAGGGGCGGGTAGGAAAAAGGGAACATTTTAGCCGACTGAAGTAATCACTATACATAACCTGTCATTGCAAGCGAAGCGTGGCAATCTGGATACCAAGTGCGCCTCAGATTGCTTCGCTCAGCGGCGCTGCGCGCCACTCCGCTCGCAATGACGAAAAGAAAGCGTTATGTGTGTTGATTCCAATGGTTATGCCAGTCGGCTGAAATGTTACGTAAAAAGGGAATTGAAAAAAGTGCGGGTTTTTCACCTTCACCCACAGGCTAAAGCCTGTACTCCAGAACTTTATCCCACAGGTTAAAGCCGGCACTCCGAACCTGGGCAGGCTGAAGCCTGCTAGCGAATGCCGCGCGACTTCTTGATGAGATTGTAGGCTTCGTTCAGGGCGCGCATCGCATCTTCGTCGCCACCGCGGTCGGGATGGTGCACCTTGGCTTTGCGGCGATACGCCCGTTCGATTTCTTCCCATGGCGCGGAAGGCGACAAGCCCATGAGGCGGTAACTGAGTTCGAGGTCGGATTCGGTTGGCCGGGGGTCCTCGACATGCTCGCCGCGCAATTCGCGCAACCCGCGAATGACCACCGGCCAGAGGCCGGTCCAACTCAGGAGCACGATGATGAGGATGATGATGATAAATTCCTGCATCCCAGGCATGGAATGTCCGCCTCTCAGGATCTAATGCCGGTTCCTGTCCCTAAATTTGAATATATTATCCACCGCTTCACCGAGTTTGTCCATCTTGGGTTTCGGTTCGGAGGCGGACTGTGCGGCGCGGCGTTGTCGGCGCCAGGTATTGATAATCGGGATGCTTTTCATGCAAAGATATCCCGCCGCCATGCCGCCGAAATGGGTCTCCACGGACACACTGCTTTCTCCCAGGCCGGAAATGATATTCATCACGACCACGATCACGACCAGCCAGATGGCAGTGATGGGCACCGGCAGGGGAAACAAATAGAACTGGCGATGCGGATCAATCATCGCGAAGGCCACCAACACGCCCATGACGGCCCCGCTGGCGCCCATCACGGACGGCGCAACGGTGCGTCCGCCCGGAAGCAGGTATGGGGGGATTGTTGCGAGCACGGCCAGTGCGCCGCAGACCAGGTAGAAGCGGTAGAACTGCCGTGTGCCGAGGGTGCGCTCGACTTCCGGCCCGAAAAAGAAGAGCCAGAGCATGTTCATGAACAGGTGCAGCAATCCACTGTGCAGGAATTGATAGGTAATCGGCTTGTAAAGGTGGCCGCGAAGGAACAGGTCCGGCTGAAAAGACAGCAATTCTTCCATGCTGCCGCGCAGAAACCAGCCGGAAAACATGGCCAGAAACGCCTGCGCCGGCGCCGCGAGCAACTGCAGCGCAAACACGAGCACATTGATCAGGATCAGGCGTTGCACCGCCCAGGTGATCCTGGGCATGGTGAACCTTCGATGTTCCTGATGATACTGATATTGAGACATGCGTTAACCTTTGGGCGGACGTCAAACCGCGCACACAGGACATTATGGTACCTGAACGGATGAACACCATCCAAGCAATGCGCTGGGAAGCAATGAGGAGGTTTACTCCTCCGCGAGGTATTGCAGGGGATAAGAACGGATCACCCCCATGCGTTCATATGGATAATACCGGAAACAGACACGCCCGACGATGTCCGCTACTGGTTCCGTGTTTAGCCGGACATGACTGTCTTCGCTGGCATTCCGATTGTCGCCCAAAACAAATACGCGGTTTTCTTCCACGACAATCGGCGGATCGATCAGATAGCGCATGGGTTCTGCGATATACGGCTCCGAGGCATATTGTCCATTGATGAACAGCGCCCCCGCCTTGACGCTGATGACATCGCCGGCCACGCCTGCGATGCGCTTCACCACGTACTCGTCGTTCACACGGTCAAGATACACGATCATGTCGCCGCGCCGGTAGGCGCGTTCGCGCAGGGTGGCGATGTAATCGCCCCGCATCAGTGTTGGCTCCATGGAGGCCGATGGGACGAGGAAAAAGCGTGCGCCGCGAAACACGAAGAAGTACACCCCTATCAGGGAGAGGAGAAGAAGGGCTATCGTGCCGCCCTGGCGGCCAAGAATCACCGCGCCCATGCGTCGCGCAAAACGTTGCTGCGCGGCGGTGTCATCTTGCATGGGTAACGATAGGTTGGGGGAACGCCTCATGGAAATTATCCTGGAAAGCCGGGCCAGGTCACTGGCTGACCGGGTCCGGTTGGCTGCGGGTTCTGGCCCGTTGCATCAGCGTCTTCGCCACTTCGCTGTCCGGGTGCATGCGAAGCGCCTCTTCAAGACATGCCTCGGCCTTTGTGTATTTTTTGCCGTAGAGCCATACCCGGCCCTCGTTAAGCCAGGTGTAGAAGCGCTCTACGTCGTTGCGGGCCATTTCTCGGGCCTTCTGCCAGGCGGCGGCCGCGCGTGACCAGCGGACATTCACGCCGAAGCGCTCGCCCGCATAGAAATTGACCGCATAATCAACCACCAGGTCGTAATCATCCGCCGCGTATTTCGCCGCCGCCCTGGACATGCGTATGGCCCGCCGGAATACCGCCTTCTTGCTGATGTTGCGTCGCGCCTGAATCTGCGGCCAATAAATCAGGTAAATCTGCGCCATGTTGAAGAGAAAGTCGGGATTCTTTTTCTCCAGGCGCAGCGCCTCCTCCATATGGTTCAATC
>CAZLII010000002.1:0-23986 GCA_964559065.1 uncultured Nitrospirales bacterium
ATGCATGTCATGAAAATCCGGAAGAAAGCGCTTGGTTTGTTTTGGACAGCACTGCTTCCTGCATTAGAAATGTCCGCATACGCCTTCCTGCAAATTGGAAACACTTTAGCCGTATGCGACAGTTGCGTCAGAAGCAATATCACCACGTGGCTTCACGAACTGATGTCACGCTCCTTTCGACCCACCCCGTCCGCCCGCGCGAGTTTCGGAACAAGGTGCGCGGGAATGATTTCACAGATCTGCCATAATACGGTAAACTCTCTCTCGGTATGCTTTGTCATGATGCGCTTCCTATGGGTTTTAGACCATTCATAGGGTAAGCGAAGGACAAGCGGATGTCATTCTTTTAGTCTGTGGGATGTCTGTGGCGTTATTTATGAAAAGAAAACTTGGCATCGTCTCAGTTCTTTTACTTGTATTGGTCCTGATGTCGTCAGGGGCAGGTTATTGGTTGCTTCTTAAGAGGAGTCCCGGTGCTTATTTTGAACAGAATGGCATTCGATTGTTTTATTCAGAGGCAGGCTCGGGAGAATCTGTAATTTTGTTGCATGGTTTTGCGGTGAATGGCGACTTGAACTGGCGTCTGACGGGTATGGTCAAGGTTTTGAGTAAGGAGTACCATGTTGTCGTTCTTGACCAACGCGGACATGGACTCAGCAGTAAACCCCATGACCCCGGGGCTTACGGCGCGGAAATGGCGCATGATATTGTGCGCTTGATGGACCATCTGGATATAGACAAGGCGCATGTTGCCGGTTATTCATTGGGAGGCTATGTCGCGTTGAAAGCGGCCGCACTGTACCCGGACCGCCTGCTTACCGCTGCTGTGCTTGGCGCAGGCTGGCAGGATCCGGACGAGGAACGCGCGCAGGATGCTTTCATCGCCTTTGTGAAAATTGCTGAACAACTCGAATCCGGCCGCGGCGTTGATCCGGTGGCGACCATGTTCGGCGAGGGCGGGCACACACCCACGGCATGGCACCGACTGCAGGTGCGGCTGGTGTCCAGTGTGTTGGGAGAAAAGAAGGCGCTGGGCGCCATGTTGCGCAATGTGCGGGGGCTGGCATTATATCGCGAGGAAGTTGCGGCCATTACAACCCCGGTACTGGTAGTATGCGGTGACCGGGATCCCAACTATACAAGCGCCGTCAATCTGAAAGAGGCTTTGCCAGGCTGCGAGTTTATTACGGTCCCGACCCGGAGCCATCCCGCAACCGCCATGTCGGATGAACTTCGCGTTTCTTTGTTAGAATTCCTCAAGAATCATCGGGAAAAAACCCTGTATCATCCATGTCAAGCCGAGTCAACACGGTAAGAGCGGTTTCGCCAACCCTGCTTAGGCATCCACGCAGGACCAAGGCTCTTGTGCAATAGAAGGTTTCTCTTGCAAACTGTGACAGCAGGGCCATAATCTGAACGTTGCGCTGCTTGGCGCATGGGCCTGTTTGTGAATGAGCGGAAGTGCCGGGAAAGGCGCGATGCTCATAAGGGGATTTGTCTAGTTGTGGCCGGTCTCCTGACCGCGCCGCGCCCGCGACCGAAGGTCGCCAAAACAACATCCCCCGGCGCTTCGCGCCACCCCCTTCAAAGGGGGATGTAGAAAAAACACAACATTCCCCGTTGCGCGCCACTCCGCTAAAATGCATAAAATGATTTCGCGTTGTTTGGCTTTGCAGAGCAACAACAGATGCCGGCCTTCATTGCGTGCGGATTGGGGTCAAGCCGTGTCCTCTTGGAAAGTTCCCGCGCCGGGTGCTACCATGCTCGCGCATGAGCGAACAGGCATACACAAGCGTTACGCAGCGGGAATGGCTGCGGGTGCTTCCCGATCTCGTCCGGGCGCGGGAACTGCTGCGCGATCTGGTCTGGAAAGACCTTCGCGCACGGTATCGTTACGCCGTGATGGGATTCCTGTGGGCTGTTCTGGAACCCCTGGCGTTTACGCTGATCCTGACATTCGTGTTTTCGGTCCTGCTGGCGGACAAGGCGGCGTTCCTGCGCCCCGACAACGGACCGCCGTTCACGACGATGCTTTTGTGCGGGTTGATCTTCTGGCAGTTCACGGCGACGGCGCTGGCCAGCGCGACGTTTTCGCTGGTGATTAACCAGAACCTGGTGAAAAAGGTGCATTTTCCGCGGGAGACCATCCCGCTGGCGACGGTATGCGTGCCGCTGGTGAATCTTGGCGTGGGTTTCCTGTTGCTGCTGGGGGTGCATTTGCTGCTGGGCGGTCGGCTGAGTCTCGCGCTGGTTTGGGTGTTGCCGGTCTTCGGCATCCAATTCGCCCTGACGGCGGGGCTGGCGCTGATCTTTTCCAGCGCCCACGTGCACTTTCGCGACGTGGGGAACATGATCAATGTCGCCATTCTCTTCGGTTTCTACGCCTCGCCGGTGTTCTATCCGCTGGAGCGGGTGACCCAGTCCGGCGTGCTGCCGGCGTGGGTGGTGCATGCCTATCTGTCGAATCCCATGGCGGGACTGCTGACGGCCTACCGGCAAATCCTGTTTGACGGGCGTTTCCCGGACTGGACGCTCCTGATGTGGCCCGCCGCGCTGGCCGGCCTGGTGCTTATCGGCGGATCACTGCTTTTCCGGCGCGCAGCGCCGACCTTTTCGGATTTCCTCTAATGCCCATCATCGAAGTGGATCATGTGACGAAGGTGTTCCCGGCGCGGCGCGGCGCGCGCGACATCCGGGGGCGCGGCGGCCTGGCCGACTGGATTCGCGGGCGGAAGACGGAGACGTTCGAGGCGCTGAAGGACATCACGCTGTCGGTCGCGCGCGGCGAATCGCTGGGCATCATCGGGCGGAACGGCTCCGGAAAGAGCACATTGCTCAGCCTCATCGCGGGGGTGACGCTGCCCACGCGGGGCACGGTCACAGTGAACGGGCCGGTCGCTTCGCTGCTGGAACTGGGCGCGGGCTTTCATCCCATCCTGACGGGGCGCGAGAACGTTTATTTGAATGCCGGGCTGCTTGGCATGCGCCGCGCACAGGTGGACGAGGTCTTCGACCGTATCGTGGCTTTCTCCGGCATTGCGGAATTCATTGATCAGCCGGTGGAAACCTACAGCAGCGGGATGTACGTGCGCATCGGCTTCGCCGTGGCCGCTCACGTCAATCCGGATGTGTTCTTGGTGGACGAGGTGCTCTCCGTCGGCGACGAGGAATTCCAACGCAAATGCCGCGCCCGCATCAGTGAGTTGCGCGAAGAAGGCAAGACCATCGTCTTTGTCTCCCACGACTTGGGCATCGTCAACACCCTCTGCGACCGGGTGGCGCTCCTGGACAAGGGCCGGATGGTCCTGCGCGAGAGCGCGCGCAAGACCATCAGTTTCTATCTGCGCCAGGTGGGCCGTGAGCGCGGCGTGCACACCTTCGCCGCAGGCCCCCTGGAAGTCATCCTCTGCGAAGGCCGCGTTTCGCTCTTCCACAACCAGGAGGAACTCACCGCGCCGGACGGCTTCGCCATGTTCGTCGAGTCGCTGGGCCGCCTGCACACCTCTACGGAAGCGGATTGGGTCCTGACCCGGCGTGACCCCGACGGCTGCACCGCCGAAGGCCGCATGATGCGCCTGCCCCTCAAATACCTCTGGGATCTGCAACTGACCCCTGACCGCCTCACTTGGCACATTGCCGTGGACTGCGAACGCGATACGCCGATGGACAGCCTCGATGCGCGACTCACCCTGTCCACCGCATTCACCCGCTGGCGGTTGGGCGACCTGTCGGGGTCTTTCCCGGAAATCCGGCCTTCAGACACCACCTGGAACATGCTGGTGTGGCCTTCGGACACGCCCCTCGACGATACCCGCGCCGCGATCCTGCCGGAGGAAGAAAACGAGGCCATCCCCCGCTTGATCTTCCGCACCACGCCGCTGCGGCCGCATTTCAACCTCTACTGGGTGAACTCTGATTATGCCACCTACTGCCGGATTCTGTTCATCCACACCCGATTCCCCGACAAGGATGCCGGGCTGCCGCCCGGTCGCCATGAACTGTTGCGCGTCGAGATTGAGCCGGCGGCGGGCCGGGACCTTCTGTGGCGGCGCCTCTCCCCGGACCGGACCGTCAGCGCCGGGAAAGTGTCCGCCTGTTTCGAGCGCGGTTGGCTGAAACTGGCCTATGACGGACGCGAAATCACCGCGTTTATCCATGTTTTCTCCTCGGTGCTTGTGCAGCACCTCTGGAACGACAGCCACATATTGCATTGGGGCGAGGTGCAGAATGACGGCCGATGCCTGCGCGTCAGCGGGGAATCGCGACGATTCCCCTTTGTCCAGCATTGGGAAGCGGAGGCGCGCGAGGACGGCGTTTTTCTACGCATTTGGCTGGAGACGCTCGAAGCGCTGGACGCGCAGGAATACCAGGCATCCGTGGTGCTGTTACCGGAATACGAGGCGTGGCGGTCGGATCATGAGGAAGGCGTTTTCCCGCCATTTGACGCCAAAGCCGACAAGTGGCGGCACCTGAACAAGACCTACCTCCCCGGCAAGCGCCTCAGCGCCTTGAGTTCCACATTACCATCTGTTACGCTTGAGGTTACAAACGACGCAATGCAGTTCCGAATGACCCCGATCAACACCCGGCGGGAAGAAAACGCCCGCGTGTTGCAGGCTCTGTGCTCGTCGGAAGCCGGAGTCATTCATTTCGATCGTGGGCGACATCTCATCTTTGAAGGAATGATCCGGATAGCGCCCCCAGGGAGTTGACGTTCATGGACCCGGTGACCGCGGAAAACGCCGTGGGCGAGGAACGCCCGAACCCCATCGCCGCCGCATCCGCCCCGCCCCCGCACATCGCGCGCGGCGCGCAGAAGACCACCCGGCGCGTGCTCACCCGGCGCGGCGTCATGTGGCTCGGTCAGACCTGCAACCTGCGCTGCTACTTCTGCTACTTCATTGACCGCATTGAGGACCACAAGCATCCCGAACACGCATTCATGACCCTGCAGAAGGCCAAGCAAATCTGCAAGGCGCTGCGTGAGTTCTACGGCAACACCGCCATTGACATCCAGGGCGGCGAACCGACCATTCACAAAGAAATCCTGGAACTCATCCGCTACTGCCGCGAGATCGGCCTGATGCCCACGCTGATCACCAATGGCCTGATTCTGGGCAAGCCCGGCAAACTGGAGGAATTCCGCGACGCGGGCATCCGCGATTTCCTGGTCAGCCTCCACGGCATCGGCGAACTGCACAACGAAGTCGTGCGCGTGAAGGGCGCCTACGACAAAATCATCGCCGCCATCGAGCGCATGCGCGCGCTCGATATCCCCTTCCGCTTCAACTGCACCATGTCCAAGCCGGTGGTCCCCGTGCTGACGCAGGTCGCCCAGAAAGCGATTGACTACGGGGCGCTCGCCGTCAACTTCATCGCGTTCAATCCTTTCAGCGACCAGTTCGGCCACCGCCGCGCCGACACCGTGGCCCGCTATGCCGACATCAAGCCGGAACTCACCCGTGCGATGGACATGCTGGAGGCGGCGGGCATCGAGGTCAACGTGCGCTATCTGCCTCTGTGCATGGCCGAAGAGCGCCACCGCAAGAACTTCTACAACTTCCAGCAACTCTCCTACGACATCCACGAATGGGATTACCAGAGTTGGCTCTGGACCATGATGATGACCCAGATGATGCGCGACGGCAATCCCTCGCCCCCGTTCCGGATCGGCCCCGGCGCAAGCCGCATTTACAAGGGCGGCGCGGTCCGCATCCGCGACAACTACGAGAAACATCCGCTGCGGCAGGGGCTGAAATTCGCCGCGCAGCGCACCGTGGCGCGCATCTACCAGGCCGCGCGCGGCATGCCCGCCGTGTATCGCGATGAGGCGCGCCGCCGCGCCCAAGACGACTGCGGCTACAAATATGCGGAGGCTTGCCAATCGTGCGCGGCCCGCAACATCTGCGATGGATTTCACGGCGACTACGCGGACTTCTTCGGAACCGAAGAGGCCCGGCCCATCACCGGCATTGCGCCCATTGACGACCCGACCCACTACATCAGCCACCAGGAAAAGGTCGTCTTTCCCGAAGACGCTTCCTGGGCGCTGTGAGCGGCGCCGACAGCACGCACAATAAATGGATTGTTCTGTAGTGCTATTCGCGTATCAGCACCCCTTTGAAGTTTGAAGGGGGCGCGAAGCGCCATGGATGTGAAGGAGATGACTTGCCATCATTCTCCAGCATTTTAAATAAAACTGTAGCCTTTCTGCCCTTGTTTTGCAGCGATTAAGAAGGGACGGATACAGTTTAATTTAAAATGCTTTCGTTCGGTTTAGAAAGATTCAGGCAGTGCCAGGCAGGGTTTCCTGCAGGAATCGGACCAAATTCCCTCCCATGACGGCGGCAATCTCGGATTCGGAAAACCCTTCCCGCAGCAGCGCCTCGGTAATCAACGGCATGCCCGATGCATCAAAGGGCATGGGGACCGCGCCGTCGAAATCGGACCCCAAGGCGACGTGCGGCGCCCCGGCCACGCGCACGGCATGCCGAACAGCGCGGACAATGGCTGCGGCATCTTTGCCGCCGACCGCCTGCGGCCAGAAACCCACCCCGACCAATCCACCTTTCTCCGCGATGTGTTGCAGATGCGCATCGCTGAGATTGCGAGGTCCCGGGCATATCGCTTGGAATCCCGTGTGTGACACCACGACAGGGCGCGCGGCGCACTCCAGCACATCGTCAATGAGCCGGGGCGCGGCATGCGCCAGATCAATGATGATCCCCGTGCTCTCCATCAAATGGATCGCTTCGCGCCCGAACGGCGTCAACCCTCCCGCCGCCGCGCCGTGCGCCGAACCGCCGACCTCGTTGTCATGGAAATGCGTCAGGCCCATCATGCGAAATCCCGCATCGAAGAATACGCGGATATTGTCGAGGTCGTGTTCCAGCGCGTGCATCCCTTCGATGCTCAACACCGCGCCGCAGCAGGCAGCCCCCCCGGCGCGGCGCGCCAGGAATCGGTCCAGTTCCTCCCGGCTGCGCAAAAGGACAAGTCGTCCGTCGGATTCCCTGATGAGGGCGTCCATGCGGGCGGCGGCGTAGCGTGCGCGTGCGCGCGGACTGCGCCACGTTGCAACGGGCCAGCCCTGGAGCAGCGCCAAAGGGGTGATCACGTCCCAGCGGTCCGGCACCCCTGCCATGCGATACGCCTGCACAGGCACGCGGGTCACCGAGGCAAAGACCTGGATGGCCGCGTTGCCCTCGACAAGCCGGGGCAGATCCGCATGTCCCCAACGTCCGCGGCGGAGGATGTTGCGCCGCCAGAGCAGCGCGTCGCAGTGCAGGTCCGCAACCAGCAGCCGCTGGTGCAGGGCGTGCGTTGCCGCCGACACAGGATAGGGGCCTTGCCGCAGCACCCGGTTCAACGATGCGCCAACGCCCCTCGGAAGCCAGAAAACAAGCGCTATCGCCAACACGGCAGCGAAAATGATCGCAAGCAGCAACACCATTCCGAGGACTCCCTTCCCGCCGCTTTCGGATCGCAGCATACATCAAAGTGTTTTTTCGATTTAGTTAAATAGATATCAAGTTTTTCGTTGGGTGATCAGGCATACCCTAAATACGTGGTTGCACAATTGCAAGCGCGCCGCCGTCTCCAAAAAGTTGCACTTTCGACAAGAGAGGAGTAGGCTAGACGCGTGAAATGTCCCGCCCTTCGGCTGCGGGCGAGATTGCGACCTGCTTGCCGCTGTTTCCGTCTGCGCTCCGGGATTGTGGAATGCCCGTCAACCGTGGCTCGGTGCGATGCGCCAGCCAGGGAAGTGTTTTCGGGAGCGCCCATGGGGCGGGAAATCCAACACAACACGCATGCGCCGCATGCAAAGGAACCGAATATGAAGAAGATGGCGTGTCTATTGGTGGCATGTGCTCTGTTCTCTGCGCTTTGGGCGTGGACGGATGAAGGGGCCGCGCAAGCGAGGGAGAAAAGCACTGTGATATTGAATGACGACACTGAGAAATTGAGTTATACCGTGGGCCTGCAGGTGGGCAAGAGCCTCCAATCGGCCGAGATTGACCTTAAGATGGAGCCGTTTCTGAAAGGGGTCGAGGATGTCATGGCTGACCGCGAACCGGCCCTGTCCGACGAGGAAATGATGAGCGTCATGAATGCATTTCGACAGAAGGCGATGGAAGAAATGGAGTCGAAACAGCATGCCGAAGCCGAGACCAATCTGAGAGACGGCGAGGCGTTTCTTGCCGCGAATGCCGCGAAGGAAGGCGTAAAAATGCTGGACAGCGGCCTGCAGTACCGGGTGATTGAGGAAGGTTCGGGACCTTCGCCCACCGCATCGGACCGCGTGAAGGTGCACTACCGGGGCACGCTGATTGACGGCACGTCGTTCGACAGTTCTTATGATCGCGGCGAGCCGGTGGTCTTCGGTGTCACCCAGGTGATCAAGGGGTGGACCGAAGCGCTGCAACTGATGAAGAAGGGCGCCAAGTGGCAACTGTTCATCCCGCCGCAACTCGCCTACGGTCCCTCAGGAAGACCGGGCATCCCACCCAACGCGGTGCTCATTTTCGATGTGGAATTGCTGGAAATCAATCCGCAGCAATAACACCGCGTTCGCGTTCCGCCCACGCGTTTTTCATGACACAACCGATGGCCGTCGCATCCTTGCGGCGGCCGTTGTGCTTTCAGCAGTATCAATGTTCCGCCGAATCTTCACCCGCGTTGCGCGCTGCTGTCGGCGCTTCCGCGCGGGTCTGATCCATCATGACGCGCGCCAGGGCTTCCTTCGTGCCTTCGGCATCCGGGTCCAGTTCCAGCGCCCGTTCATAGGCGGCGCGCGCCGCATCCAAATCGTTGCGCCGCTCATGGGCCAGCCCCAGACAAAACCAGGCCAGCGGCCGCTCCGGGTGCGCCGCCACGGCTGCCTGCCACTCCGCCACAAGCCCCTCCAGGTCGCCCTGCCGCACATACATGTCCGACAGTTGTTCATAGGCGTCGTAGCCGTGCGGCACCGTTTCGATGACGCGGCGGTAGGTTGCCATGGCTTCAGCGATATTTCCCTCCTGAACGGGCAGTGCTGCGGAATCAGGGGATTTCAATGACGCCTCATGCAACAACGGGACACTTTCCCCGGGAACCCCGTCGGCGGGCGGCGCCTGACGCCGTATGATGTCCGCGCGAATCGCCGCCGCGCATGCCAACAGGTAGGGGTTGCCGGGGTCTTTCCCCTGTTTTTCCTCGATCCATTGCAGCATCGCGGCCGGGTCCATGAATTGCTGTGCGGGCGCGAGAATTTCCGAGAGCACGAAGTCCAGGCTGCCTCGGCTCGCGTAGTAGGCATCGGCGCATGCCTCCATGGTTCCGGCCACATCGCCTAGACGGGCGCGCGCCAACGCGAGATGCGCCCGCGGCAGGGGATGGAACGGCAATGCCCCGGCCAGCACTTCCCACTCCCGCAATAGAAGTTCTTTGTCATCGTGGTCGGTATAAAGATTCGTCAGTTGTCGGCACAGCGCGACGGAATCCGGCTGTTTTCTGATCGCGTGGCGCAGCGGCACGGCCTGGCGCAGGAGCGCGCGCCGCTGTTCAATAAACGCCATGTTTCCGCTGTGGAAGGAGTCATGAATGCCTGAATCCTGCGTCGCGTCCAGAGGCTCCCGACGGCGTTGTTGGTCCGCGCTGTGCTGCAAATATGGATCAGGCGTGGCGGGCGTCCCGTCGGCCGTCCAGCGATAGAGCGTCAGGAGAATTTCGCCCGAATACTCCGATTCAATTTCCAGCACCAATTCGGCGCTTGTTCCATGCGGAGGCGGCGTCAGCGCCGCCGCGCAGGTCATCAGGGATTCGGACGGATTCTCTTCGAGGGGCAGCGTTTTCAACAGCACCGCGCCCGCGCCGGGCGAATGAACGCTGGCCGCCACTTGGCCATGGATACGTGACTGGGGCGGCAACGCCGCCAAGAGCAGGAGCGGGTGCGCATCCGGCAGCGGCTTGGAGAGGCGGACGACGCCGGGGGTCAGTGGAATCCGCCACGATACGCGCGAAAGTTCGTCCCAGCGATGCCATTCGGCGGTGATTTCAGATCCGTCATCTTGACGCCAAGGTTCGGTATGCCAGCGGGTAAGTAACTCCGGATTGTCGGAGGGTATTCGATACAAGTCCGCCGCCGGCGCAATAAACCCGTAAGACAAGACAAACAAGGGGAGCGTCTCTCGGTCGTCCCGCACAAGGAAAATTTCGCCAAGCCGACCGGGACTGTCAGACCCGAATGCTATCGCCGCCATGAAATGCTTCATGTCCGCATGGTACGCCTCATGAAGAAAATGAATATGGGACAGATCCGTCCTGAAACGGGAATGAATAAAATAAGTCGGCTGCATGGCCAGTAATTCCGGCGGATTTGCCACGCCCATCGTGAGGAATGCCTCAATGTGGGTGTTGGGTCGGTGCAGCGCCGGATGTGTCAAGCCGAACTGTTCGATCACATAAGCCCGTCCGAGCGTCCATGCGGGCATGCCGCCATTTTCCACGACGACTTTGTCGTCGGGATAATAGAAATCTTCCGGACAAAGATGCTTATCCAGCGATATGACATTGTTGTGCGCCATGTCTCTGGCTTGTACGAGATGCCGCGTCCGGTAGTCTGGCTGCCGGAGAAAATCGGCGCTTCTGTGGGCCAATACTTCGACGTTCATGTTGTAGATTGCCGTCCCCACGCACACACATACCGCCGCCGTTTGCAGGCAGAAGCGCCGGGGAAGCGCGGCGCTTCCCAGAACCGCGCCAAATGCGAGAAGAGCGAAATAGGGGGACAGCAGCCGAAACCCCATCCAATCACCGCCGTTCTTAATCACCAATGCGGCATTGAAGCACAGCAGGACAAGAATCAAGCCGGCCAACGAGATGTTTTGCCGTCGCGTGGCGCCCACCGCAAACAACGCAAGCAAGGGAAGCAATGGCTGATAATAGTTCCGAACAAGTGCAATGCCGTCCCGGGTCGCGGCATGATCATTGCCTTCCATGATCTTCGCCGCCAGGGCTTTGGCCCGCACCGTGCTGGGGATGACATCGCCGAAATACAGCGCCCGGAACAACGTAATGCCGCCCACCGCAAGCGCCGTCATCATGGCCACGAACAGAAATCCATTCAGCGATATGCGCGCGCGGCGAAACTCCCAGAACGTCCAGGCGGCGATGAAACACGCGATCACCGCGCCCTCCGGGCGATTCATCGTGAAGAGCGCCGCCGCGACACCCAGCACAAGCGGCGCACGCCGCACCGCGCCATACAGCGTCAACGCGCAGCAGAAAAACACCGCCGATCCTTCCAGCATATTGCCGGCGTCCGTCAGGAATGTCGTAAACACGACTGTCATCACCAGGGGAAGCCGGCTGATCCAGGGGCGCTGTTCAAACACCCGCTGTGATGCAGCGCGGATTAGCAGCGCGCCGAAAACCAGGCACGCCATCGAGACGGCATGGGCCGCAAAGTGCATGTTAAAGCCCGCGCGGTACAGCCCTGCCAGGCACAGCGTCCAAAGAAGGTTGCTTATCCCCTCTGCATATTCCCCGGCGTTATAAACCAGCCCCTCGCCCCACGCCAGGTTGCGCGCATACCGGAAACTGATGTAGGCGTCATCTACCGGACCAAAATAAATAATGGATTGATAGGCCAGAAATGCAAAAAGAAGAACGTCAAAGACCAAGACAATCACGCGGATATTAAGAGAGGAGGACGCACTCTTGACCCAAGAATCTGCCACGTATGCCTCGCCGGTCCGTTCGCATGAACTCATTGATGGTTCCCGCACACCTCGGCCATTCTACCAACCGAAGTAGACGTGTTCAATGACCTTCCGGCCAACATGCGTCGTTCAAGAACAGTAACGTATTTCTGCCGTCCGAAGGGTGTCACCTCAGCGTCATTGCGAGTCGCCCACCTCTTTCGGCGGCGATTCGCAAAAGAAAGGAAATTCCTCCTCGTTGCACCTCTCCTGCGGTGCAACGCATGACGGAGGCGCTCTGCGCCGGAGAATGACCTATTCCCCCGAAACGCGCTGCCGCAGGGCGCACAGGCGTTCCTGCGCGTGGGCGTTTGCGGGTTCCAGTTCAAGGACCTGCGCATAGGCGTCGGCGGCTTCCTCGCGCCGCCCCAGGCTTTCCAGCGCCATGCCGAGGTTGATCCACGCCGGGACAGAGCCGGGATTGATGCTGATCGCCTCGCGGAAGCAGGGCAGGGCCTCATCGGCGCGGCCCGCGCGCGCGAGCGCATAACCGTAGGCGTTCTGCGTGGCGGCGGTGTCGCCGTACACTTCCACAAGCGCAGCGGCGTGTTGCAGGGCCTCCTCGGTGTGGCCAAGTTCCGCCAGCGCATTGATGAGATTGGCGCGCGGCAGATAGGCGCGCGGCGCGGCCCGGACCGCCGCCTCATATTCCGCGACGGCCTCCGCCGTACGGCCGAGTTGCTGCAATTCAAAACCGAGGTTGTTTCGGATGGTGGGGTCTTCAGGGCGCAGGCGCAGCGCCGCCTGGAACGATGCCAATGCGGCATCGCGTTCGCCCAGGCGGGAGTGGATGCGTCCCAGATTGTTGTGGGCGGCGGCATTGGCCGGGTCCAAGGCGATGCACTGCCGGTAATGAGCGGCGGCCGCCGGCCAATCCGCGCGCGCGGCATGGGCCATGGCCTGGTGAAAATGCCAGGTCGCCTCCGACGGGGCATACCCCGTGGGATTCCAGAAGGACGCCGCGACCAACGCGCCCGCCACCCCCAACCACAGTGCGCATGGCCGCCACTGCCGCGCGGCCGCCATCGCGCCGATGCGCTGCGCGCCGTACGCGCCGAACAGCAGCATGAAGGGGATAATCGGCACGCGATAGCGCCCCGCAATAAAGTAGGGCACGACGGACAGAAAATACGCGGTGATGAACAACAGCACGGCGCATGCCGTCGCGCGTGATTCGGGGCGGGGTAGCGCGCGGCCCGCGCGCAGGTCACGGAAGAAGATCAACAGCCCGGCAAGAAACAGTCCGAGCACGATGGGAAATCCGGGCAGCCGGCGCAGCAAAGGTGAGTGCCACTTGTCCCATTCCATCACGGTGTCGTTGGTGATCTCGCGCGGCCCCCAGAACAACAGCGCCTTCTTCGCGGTCAATCGCAGGAAGGCCGCCGGGTTGCTTCGGATGAAATCGAAGGCTTCCCGATAGAAATACAGGTTGGCTTCGGAAAAACGGATGTGGTCTTTGCCCATCTTTGCGGCGAGGCCGCGCACAATCGCCGGATAGTCGAAGCAGGACCAGTTCTCAATGCCGGCCAATTCCGGCAGTTCGGGAATCCTCGGCTCGACGCCGCTGGCCCCCTCGTGATTCCCTACGTAGAAGTTCAAGCCGCCGTAGGACGAGAGGAAGACGAAATCGCGGGCCACAACATAGTTCCGCGCGATCACCGGCGCCAAAGGCAGTGCAACCCCCAGCAGCAGCATTGTCCAGGAACGCCACGCCACCCCCAGCACAGCGCTGCATTTGGATCGCTTTTTCTTGTCCGTGTCCGTCCGTGTCTGTCTGTGTCCTGTCGTGTCGCTGCGGTGCAAGGCCCACCCCATCCAGACGATCAACGCCGGCACATAGAGCAGTCCATTGGGCCGGAACAACGCAAAGAGACCGATCAGCAGCCCGACGATGGCCGCGCGCCGGGCATTGGGCCTGCGCAGCCACGCCGCGATGGCGAGCATGACCAGGAGCAGCAGGCACACCACCACGGAGGGATAGGTGAGCACGCCTTCAAAATAGATGAACACCCAGTAGCACGAGAAAAACGCCGTCGCGAGAAGCGCCGTCGCCGCGCCAAAGATGCCGCGCGCCAGCGCGAACAGCAGCACGGCGCTGATCAGGCCGAGATAGATCTGCACGAGACGCGGCGCGAGGTAGTTCAGCCCGAAGATGTGATAGACCAGCGCGAGGAAAAACGGGTAGCCCGGCGGCCGCCCGTAGGGCGTTGTGCGAATCTCCGGATCATTCACGCCCTCCGGCACGGCCCAGTCGCCCGTGACCAGCCCCCGCGCCCAATAGTCGTTGTATTGCGGGTCATAGACCGCGTAGGTGAAGGTCGGCGACGCGACGATTTCCCGCAGATATGCAAGCCGCAGCCCCAGCGCCGCCAACAGGATAAGCACGAGTATCCGCCAGGCATGCCGCTCCCAGAATCCTTTTGGGCCGCTTGGCGGTTCCGCGTTCTTCAGATTCTCGCTTGTGTTCACACGCGCTCCTGTCAGCCAATGCGGCTTGTCGTCCACGTCTTTGCCGCATTCTCATCATACCCCATTGGCGAAAGAGAAGACATTGCGCCGGCAATTTGCATTCCGTGTTCCATTCGCGTTACACAGGGGTTACAGGTGTGTCCACCCGAACCGTTTGGAGGTCCCTCAGATGAGTCAATGCTGCAATTTTGCCACGGCGCTTGCGTGTCTCTTGGTCGTTGTCGGTTCTGCGCAGGCGCGGACGGAAACCATCATCAACAATGACAAGGCGGACGGATACCAGGGCATCTGGTTCACCCTTGGCCAGTTTTCGGAGTATGGCGACAAGTACTCCGGCGGACTGGGCACCTACACCGCCAAGCACATCCCGCTGGCGGTGTATTCGCCGGAGGCGAACAAGACCTTTTTCGTCTATGGCGGCACGCGTGGTTCGCAGGAACGGCATCTGCTGATCATGGCTTCCGAGTATGACCATGCAACGGGGACCGTGCCGCGGCCGACCATCGTCCACGACAAGGAAGGCGTGAACGACCCCCACGACAATCCCAGCATCACGCTGGCCGGGAATGGGCATGTGTGGGTCTTTGTCAGCGGACGCGGCCGCCGCCGCCCCGGTTTCCTGTATCGCAGCGTCGCACCGCATAGCGTGGACGCCTTCGAGCGCATCCAGGAACGCGAATTGACCTATCCCCAGCCCTGGTTCGTCGCCGGAAAAGGGTTCCTCCTGTGTTTCACCAAGTACACCCAGGGCCGCGAATTATACTGGGCAATGAGCGGTGACGGACGCACCTGGACCGAAGACCGAAAACTCGCGGGCATGGGCGGCCATTACCAGGTCAGCCGGGAGAAGGACGGCCGCGTCATCACGGCGTTCAACTATCATCCCGGCGGCAACGTGGACAAGCGGACCAACCTCTATTACGTCGAGACAAGCGATTTCGGGGAAACGTGGCGGACCGCCGCGGGCGAAGTGGTAACCACGCCGCTGGAGGCGGTGCAAAACCCGGCGTTGGTGCGCGATTTCGCGGCGGAAAACCGCCTGGTCTATGTCAAGGACATCAACTTCGATGACGCGGGGCGGCCGGTTGTCCTGATCGTCGCCAGCGGCGGGCATCAGCCGGGTCCCGACAATGACCCGCGCTCCTGGCTGATTGTCCATTGGAACGGCGCATCATGGGATTTTCACGAGGTCGCCCGCTCCACGCACAACTACGACATGGGTTCGCTGTATATTGAGAAAGAGGGTCCCTGGCGCATCATTGCACCGACGGAACCCGGCCCGCAGCATTGGGGAACAGGCGGCGAGATGGCGCTGTGGCACAGCCATGACCAGGGCGTCACCTGGGAAAAAGTGCGGCAAATCACCGAGAACAGCGCGCGCAATCACGCGTATGCGCGCCGGCCCGTCAACGCCCATCCCGACTTCTACGCCTTCTGGGCCGACGGCAATCCCGATGAATTCTCCGAATCGCGCCTCTATTTCACCAACCAGGACGGCAGCCGCGTCTGGGAACTGCCGTACGCCATGACCGAAGTCCGCGAAAAACCCCGTCTGGTGCGGTGAACCCGTACCTTGCAGGAGTGGTCGGACCGATCAATGGTCATCGGCGCAGTTGTTCTCTCTGCCGTCCTTGCTGTCCTTTTGCGCCGACCGTGTACAATAAGCGGCGCGCGGAAGGTTGCGGGGGCGCGTGTTAACCTTTTGTTTCGGAAAGGCGTTAGGTCAGGTGGTTCGAGAAAACGAGGAAAATCTTGCGGAAGCGGACGACAAGGCGCTGGCGCTGGCGCTGAAAGGCGGCGATGAGCGCGCCTTCGACGAGTTGGTGCGGCGTCATCAGGGCCGGGTTTACGCGGTGGCGTACCGTCTCACGGGCAACCGCGAGGATGCGCTCGATGTGGCCCAAGAAGCCCTGATCAAGTTATACCGCAAGATCGGGTCGTGGCAGCCGACGGGCGGCTTTCTGCCGTGGCTGTTGCGCCTGACGGCGAACCAGGCGATTGACCATCTGCGGCGGCGGCGACGGCACCGCCAGGAACCGCTGGATGAGGCGTTCATTCCGGAAACGGAAGGCGCGGCGGTGGAGCCGACGGCGCCGGGGACGGCGGCGGCGGTGCGTGGCCGGGAGATTGATGCGCGTGTGCGCGCGGCGCTGGATGTGCTTTCGCCCACGCAGAAAACGGTGTTTGTATTGCGGCATTATGAGGGTCTGGCCTTGGCGGAAATCGCGGAACAACTGGGTTGCACCGTGGGCAGCGTGAAGGTGCACCTGTTCCGATCGTTGAAAAAACTCCAGCGGGAACTGCGGGATTTGCACGATCCCGAATCATAAATCCAATGAGGACTTAGACATGTTTGGGTGTCGAAAAGCCAGAGGAATCATCGCCGCGTCCATTTATGACGACGTGTCAGCGGAGGAACGCGTGTATCTTGCGAGACATGTGACCGCGTGTGCGGCCTGTCGCGCAGCAGCGGAATCGCTTCCGCGCGTGGCCGGAGCGATCCCCGTGCCGCCCGCCCCGTTCACGGGCGATTTGCTTCCCGCGGTGCGGCAGCGGTTGGTGGAAGCGCCCGTGCGGGGCGCGTGGGCCGGGTGGCGCGTGGCATTGCCTGTGGCGGCCTGCGTCATGCTGGCGGCCATTTTCGGGTATACGGCATGGGACGGCCGCGACGCGTCGGGTCCTGATGTGGCGACCGTTGCGGCGGCGTCGCCGATGGACGCCGCGATCGCGGCGGCGCAGGAACAGGTTGGACAGCACTTTGGCAAGGCGGTGCTGACGCTGCGCGAGGCGATTCAGGCATACCCGGATGACCCGCGCGCGGGCGAAGCGCAACTGCTGCTGGCAAACCTGGAGTTCAGCCATGGACAACGCTATGCGGAAGCCTTCGCCGCTTACGACGCGCTGCGCAGCCGTTATCCTCAATCCTGGAACGCCAGCCCCGGCGCGGTGAAGGATCGCTATGACCTGCTCGCGGAAGCGCGCACGGAGAATTTCGAGCCGTTGTACCAGTTTGACGCCGCCCGCAACAGCGGCGGCGACGCCTTTGCGCAACTGGAGAAGGTGGTGGCGAAGCACCCGTGCAAACTGGTGGCTTCGCTTGCCATAGAGACCATGCGCGAGCGCCTGTGCGGCCCGGAAGACAGCCCGGCGCCGGAAACGCGCATTGACGCCATGGAGTTTGTCCGGGACCGATGCACCGACCCGGTAGCGATCGCCCAGATCAATGTCGCCTTGGGCGACATGTACTGGCGGGACCTGCGGGACGTCGAACGCGCCCGCGACGCGTACACGCAGGCGGCGGGCAGCGGGCATATGACCCTGGCCAGCGTGGCGCGTGCCGCGTTGTGGGAGATGGACAGTCTGGCTGCGGGGATTTTGCCGTAGGCTCTCGTCGGTCCGGCCCAGCCGCTCCTTCTGCCATGCAGGGGCAGACAGGCGCAGGGGGGAGGGATGCGCCGCATTTCCGCCAAGCGGGTTTGCCGGGTTTCACGCGCGTGTGGTAACATATTGATAATCAAGAAGTTTTGACGATTCTGGAGCAGCCATGGTGCAGGAACCCAAAGCCTTCGAGCGCTTCCTCCTTCAACAGAATATTCTGGATGAAGTGAAGTTGACGCGGGCGCACACGGAAGCGGTCAAGAACGATTTGCCGCTGGTGGAGGTCATCCCCCAATTGGGGTATGCGACGGCGGAGACGGCGTACCGGGCGCTGGCGGATTTCTGCGAAATGCGCTTCGTGCTTCCCTCGAAAATGCAGATTCCCCCCGAAATCATCGCCAAAGTGCCGGCGCGCTTCGCGACCCACTACCGTTTTGTGCCGGTGCAGGAGGTCAACGGGGCCTTGGTCGTCGCGCTCTCCGACCCGCTCAACGCCCACCTCTTGGATGATATCCGCCTTGTGCTCAAGCGACGCATCGAGGCGGTGGTCACCACCCCCGCTGAAATCCAACGCGTGACCAAAGAACTGTATGGCGTCGGCGCGGACACCATGGAGCGCATCCTCATCAGCGAAGAGCACGCAGGGGAAGTCATCAATCTGGAAGCGGCTGGAATCAGCGCGGACCTTGGCGACGACACCATTGACGCTTCCATCATCAAGTTCGTGAATGAACTGATCCTTGAGGCGATTCAATCCGACACGACCGACATTCACATCGAGCCGTTCGAGGATTACCTGCGGGTCCGCTACCGGATTGACGGCATTCTGCATCAGGCGCCCACTCCCCCCTCCATCCGGGGGTTCCACTCGGCCATCGTGTCGCGCATCAAGATTATGGCGAACCTGAACATCGCCGAGCGGCGGCTGCCGCAGGACGGCAAGATTCTCGCCTCTTTCGGCGATCAACAATATGACCTTCGCGTTTCCATTCTTCCCACGCCGCACGGCGAAACGGTGAACATCCGCATCCTGAGCCGATCGTCCATGCTCCTCACGCTGGACCAGTTGGGCTTCCAGGAAGCGGACATGAAGTTGTTCAATATGTTCATCAGCAAGCCGCACGGCATCATCCTGGTCACCGGTCCGACCGGCAGCGGCAAGACCACAACGCTGTATGCCGCGCTCGCCAAACTCAACAGCGTTGACCGCAAAATCCTCACCATTGAAGACCCCATCGAATACCAATTGGCGGGCATTTCGCAGATGCAGGTGCAGCCGCGCATTGGATTTGATTTTTCCCTCGGTTTGCGTTCCATGCTGCGACATGACCCCGACGTGATGCTGGTAGGCGAGATTCGCGACTACGAGACCGCGGAAATGGCCATTCGATCCAGCCTCACAGGGCACTTGGTGCTCAGTACCCTGCACACCAACGACGCCCCCGGCGCGGTGACGCGCCTGACCGATATGGGCGTCGAACCGTTCCTCATCTCCAGCACCATGATTGCCTCGATGGCGCAGCGCCTGCTCCGGCGGGTATGCGAGAGTTGCGCCGCGCCGACCCAGTTGGACCCGGCGGCTATCTGCGATGAGTTCAACGTTCCCGAAGAGGAAGTCAGGCAGGGCAATTTCCGAAAGGGCCGCGGATGCGACGTATGTCGTCACACCGGGTACAAGGGCCGCATGGCCATCTGCGAAATCCTGCCGTTCACCAACGAGGTCAAGGATTTGACCGTGCGGCGCGCCACGTCACTCGACATCAAGCGCCTCGCCCTGCAACAAGGGATGCGTACGCTGCGCATGTCGGGATGGCAGCGCGTGCGCCAGGGCGTCACCACGGCAGAGGAAGTGCTGCGGGTGACGGCGGACGCCTGATCGTCTATGAATGCAGAACGCGGAATGCGGAATTCCGAATGCGGAATAAAGAAACGCACATAAAAGCGCCGAAGGCGCGAAAGAATTCAGCCCGGGGCGAAGCCCTGGGGAAACGGAATCGCCTGAATATGAGCGCTGAAAGCGCGAAACAAAAGGCGGAGATTGAGGACTCCTTGTTGATAACGGCGAAATCTTTCGACTGGTAACTGCTTAGCCGTCTGGCGTAAGGTGTTTGGGGTGAGGTATCCGACAGGAAACGCATGGTGAACCGACCTTCACTTCCCGTCATTCCTGCGAAGGCGGGAATCCAGAAAGGGCCTGTGTTTACAAGCCTTTCGTGCTGGATTCCCGTCTTCGCGGGAATGACGGAACCGGCGAAAGGACCTACGGTCAAACATGTGCCCGAACGTCGCAAAGGCGCTCATGCCAATCGGCTAAACAGTTACCTGCGACAGAGAAACTACCGAATGCCATTTTTTTGGACTGCAATGAAGACCTCGCAAATCTTCTCAAGGGCTATGTCGTACACAACAATAAGGCTCCAATGCGCGCATGCCTCAATTTCAATATGAGGTGAAAAAGGGTCCGGAAGAAACGGCTTCCGGGGTGATCGAGGCGGAAAACCAGCGCGCCGCGGTCGCCCGGCTGCGCGACATGGGCTACTTCCCCATCCGGGTCGAGGAATATGCCGGCGAGGAACCACGCGACCGGGTTTTGCAATCGCTGCAGCGCATCCGCCTGAAGGACCGCAACATCTTCTTCCGGCAACTGGCCAATCTGAGCGAGTCGGGCATGGTCATCACCCGCGCGCTGCGCACGCTCACGGAGCAGACGCAAAACCCCAAACTGGCGCGCATCATCGAGCAGTTGCGCGACGATGTGCAGAAGGGCAACAGCCTCGCCGACGCAATGGAAAAGCATCCCACGCTGTTCCCCGCGATGTATTGCAGCATGATCCGCGCGGGGGAAACCGGCGGTATGCTCGAAGAAGTGCTTTGGCGCATTGTGGCGTTCGGGGAGCAAGAGGAGGAACTGCGGGGCAAGGCGGTTTCCGCCATGGTCTATCCGGCTTTCCTGAGCATCGTCGGAACTGCCGCCGTATTCATTCTGATCTCGTTCGTGTTCCCCAAATTTGTCGCCATCTTTGAAGAATTTGACGCACAACTCCCGCTGGCGACCCGCATCGTCATGGTGATCTGTGATTTCATGGGAAAATGGTGGTGGGCGGTGCTGCTGGGATTGATCGCCCTCATCGCAAGCCTCGTCTCGTATCTGAGAACCGATGCGGGCCGCAGGCAGTTCGACACCCTCGTACTGCGAATCCCCGTGGTCCGCGACGTGGTGAACAAGTACGAAATGGCCAAATTCGCGCGCACCCTGGGCACGCTTCTCGACAATGGGGTGCCGGTGTTGACGGCCCTGCGTATCACCGCGGAAACCATGAGCAACCGAATCGTCCGGGAAGAAGTGAGCACGATTCACGCCGGCGTGATGGAAGGCGACAGCATGAGCGAAAGCATGCGGGGCGCGCCGCATTTCCCCCCCATGGTCATCAGCATGTTCGCCGTAGGCGAAGAAAGCGGGCGGATCGGGGCCGTCGCCAAGCGCGTAGCCGACGCTTACGACACCGAAGTGGACCGGGCGGTCAAAGCGATGACCGCCCTCTTCGAGCCGCTGCTCATCGTGGTGATGGGGGTTGTTGTGGGTTTCCTCGTCATCGCCATGTTGTTGCCCATGCTGACCCTGAGTTCGGCCATCGGCGTGTAATGGCGGGAAAAGTCAAATGCTTGGATAAGGCCGGTCGCGTGGCCAAGGCGTATTGACGACGAATGGGGAAGGGGGCTTTTCTGGAAAATAGGGCAATTCCGGATTTTTGCAGTTGTTGCCAACCGTGCTATAATCTCCGGGCGTGGAGGGACAATACCGGGGAATCGAACCTGCATCCCAATGCCGGGGAGGTGGGCGCGGAACGCGATAGAAGAACCGGTGATGGCAATTGTAGTTGTATTCGGCAGAAAAAGGAGTACGGAGTCATGCCCAAGAGAGGATTTACGTTAATCGAACTGCTGGTGGTGATTGCCATCATCGGCATCTTGGCGGCGATACTGCTGCCGGCGCTGGCCCGGGCGCGGGAGGCGGCGCGGCGTTCGAGTTGCCAGAACAATCTCAAACAGTGGGGACTGGTGTACAAGATGTACAGCAATGAGGCAAAAGGGGAACGCTTTCCGCCGATGCTGGCGCGTGACGGCAACCTTCCCATTTTCCAGAACTACAACAACCCAGGAACATATCAGACCATGGGTTCGCCGTTTTACGGCGCTGCGGGGCCGGATGTCCAGAAAATATATCCGGAATACCTGACTGATCCTGCGATCGCGTTTTGCCCTTCCGCATCCTCTGGCAACATTTCGGACGCGATTTACCCGTCCACCGGGCAGAGTTGCTTTGGCGACCTGGTGACGGACGCCAACAAATGCGCGGCAAGCGTGGGCCGCACCTACACGTATATCGGCTGGGTGATTGACCAGGCGGACGGGGACGCTGAACCGTTCACGTTTCCACCGTTTCCACCGCTGCCGGCAACCACGGGTCCAAGGCAATTGGCCGAAGCCGCCATCAAGGCGATTCTTCCGGCATTGTCGGGTTCGGTGGATCCTGCCTGGGCCGTGGACCAGGACGTCACGGTTACGCAAGGGTATGGCAATGGCGGGGGTTCAACGGTGTACCGGTTCCGGGAAGGCATTGAACGATTCCTGATCACGGACATCAACAATCCCGCGGCCAACGCGCAGGCGCAGAGTTCGGTCTGGATCATGTTCGACCGTATCGCCACGGATGCCTCGGAGTTCAATCACGTACCCGGGGGTGCGAATGTGCTCTACATGGACGGCCATGTGGAATTTCAACGCTACCAGGAGTTTGGGAAAGCCCCCGTGAACGGCGGCATTGCCAATATCGTGGCTGTCATCTGGATTGCCTTGGGCAACTGACGCGATATTCCATGAAATCTCCACCGCAGCGCCCCGGAATTGCGGCGGCGGCGACCACGCGTACTTCCATCGCAAATGCGGGGATACGCATGGCCCGAAAAACAGACTTACATTGACGCATAAATAAGATGCCGGAATTCTGCGCGGGGGCGCGCTCATCACGGCCACATGCAAAAGGGGCGGGAGGGTGTCCCTTTTTTGCCGTGGAACAGCGTATAATGATAGAGGATATTCTCAAAACTCCTCAGGACGTGAGGAAAGAAAAGGGCGCGCCGGGCGGGCGCGCGTGGAGGCGTGCATGAACAAGGGTTTCACCCTCATTGAATTGATCCTGGTGACGGTGATTATCGGCATTCTTGCGGGGATGGTGGTCACCACCTATGGCGGGCGGGTGCGCGAAGCGCAGATTCGCGCCGCCAAGGGCGACATCATGAGTTATCTGAACGCCGTGGACTTGTACGCGCTGGACAACAACGACAAGTACCCCCAAACGTTGGATGATCTGGTGACGGGTTCGCGGCGTTATGTGCGGGAAATCCGCCCCGATCCGTGGGGGAATCCGTACATTTACCGGCCGCCGAGTGATCCCAAGAAGGCGGACTATGTGTTGTTTTCCGCCGGCCCTGATGGTATCCCCGGCAACGAGGACGATGTCACCACGACTTCGACGATGGATTGATGGTGTTTTGTCGCAGTAAGGAGCCGGACGCCGTGGATGATGCCGGGAATATTCCCTTGAAGCGCGGGGCATACGACGGTTTCTCGCTCATGGAACTCATCGTGGTGCTTACGCTGGTTACGGTAATCGCCGCCGTTGTGGTTCCTCTCTACGGCAGTTCCATGGCGCAGGTCCAACTGCGCGACGCCCGAAACAGTTTTGTATCGTTGATTACGCATGTGCAGGAGCGCGCGGTCGCCGAATCGCTTGAATACCGCATTTACATTGACGACAAGGAAGGCGCGTACTGGGTGATGCGGCTGGCGGGCATGGACAAGGACGAGAAGGTTTTCAAGCCGGTTTCCGGGGAGTTTGGGCGCAAGATGTTTTTTCCGCCCTATCTGCGCGTGGACCGGGTGAGAGCGCGCAAGGACCGCGACCGCCGGGCATATTACATCGCCTGTTTTCCCAACGGGGCTTCAGACCGGGCCACCGTTTCGTTTCGCGATGAACGCAACCGCAGCCGCGCATTTCGCGTGGCGACGCAGGGCGCCATGGGCAGGATTGATGTGCGCAGCGGCACGACGCAGGTGGTGCAGTGATGCGCAACGCGACGACATTCGGCTACGTCATGGTGGAGACGGTGGTGGCGATGGGCCTGCTCAGCGTCAGCATGGTCGCCATTCATGGGTCCGTCCGGCAGACCGTCATCGCGCGCGGGCAGGCGCAGGATTACACCATTGCGCGGTTTCTGCTTGAAGAAATCGTCGCGAAAAAGGAATTGTTGCCGGAAGTGATTGAAGGGCGTGGCGGCGGCAGATTTCCGGCCCCCTTCTCGCGGTTCCGCCATGAATGGGAGATCACCCGGGTGACC
>CAZLII010000003.1:0-22258 GCA_964559065.1 uncultured Nitrospirales bacterium
CCGCAGGGAACCCGCGGAGGTGGCTTTGACCCAACGGGACGTGCGCGAACTGCAACTGGCGGCCGGCGCCATCCGGGCCGGCATCGCCATCCTGTTGAAATGCGCCGATATCGCCATGAATGACGTGACGCAGGTGCTCATCGCGGGCGGCTTTGGCAGTTTCATCCGCCGCAGCAACGCCCAACGCATCGGCCTCTTGCCGCCGGAACTGCCGCACCAGCGCATCCGCTATGTCGGCAACGCCTCATTGAGCGGCGCGCGCTGGGCGCTGCTTTCCACGGCGGCGCGCCGCCGCGCTGAGGAACTCGCCCGCCAGACCCGCCACGTTGAACTGTCCACCGACCCGGATTTCGCCCTCGAATTCGCCACCGCCATGAGATTCCCGGAAACATAGCCCCTTGCCGCGCAAGCCGCCGCAAACGCCCCTCGACACGTCCCCACCGCTTCCGTCGTCTTCGCTGTTTCTCGCTATCTTGGCTGTCGTCGTTGCTGTCGTTGTTGTCCTTGCGGTCCTTTGCCCGCTCTCCCGGCGCAATCCCTCACAGTCCGGCGGCGATATCTTCGAGAATCTTCTCCAAATCCTCTGCTGTTACGCCGCTATACCAGCGATTGTCGGGAAAGACCATCACATTCGGTCCCGCTGCGCAACGGTCCAGGCAACCGGACCTGCACACACGCACCCTGCCGTGAAGCCCCCGCGCGCGCACCATCTCCTTCAATTGCGTGTGCAGCGCCCCGCCGCCCCGACGCGCACAGCAGGGACGCTCTTCCGTCTCGCGAAGATTCGTGCAGACAAATACCATTTTCTTGAAAGGCGTTTCTTTCGTTTCCATGGATACCCCGCGTTGTGTTGGGAATGATCTCAGGTTTTCGGTGGCTTGTCCAAGAAGGGACGTAAGGGACGTAAAGGACAAAAGGGACAAAGGAAAACGACATTCAGTAAGTTGCAGTTCAGTTTCCGGGTTTCTGGTTGTCTCTATCGTCTATCGTGTCGTCCTTGCTGTCCCTGACGTCCCTGCTGTCCCTGTCGTCCCTGCTGTCCCTGTCGTCCCTGCTGTCCCTGTCGTCCTTGCAGTCTTTGCAGTTCTTGCTGTTCCTCTTGTTTCTTCTGTCCCTTTTGTCTCTTTTGTCCCTTCTGTCCTTTCCATCCCTTGCTCACACCACGCGCATTGTAGCGCATTTTGGAAATTGCGGAAAAGTGTCTGTCTGAGTATACTGGCTTTCCTTCACCCAACAAGCAGCCTATGGGAGTACGCGATCATGAGCGCCGGAGAATTGAAGGTTATCAACCCCTATACGGGCGAGCCGTGCATTGTGTTGCCCATGCTGGACGCTGAGGATGTGGACAGCGTCGTTGCGCATGCGCGCGAGGCGTTCGCGCACTGGCGCTGGACACCAATCGCCGAACGCAAGGCGCTGTGCGAGCGTTTCATGACGGCCTTTGCGGCCATGGGCGAGGAGACGGCCCGGAAGATTACGATGCAGATGGGCAAGCCGTTGCGCCAGGCGCAAAACGAAGTCAATGCCATGCTGGATCGCGCACGGCATATGATTGACATTGCAGAGGAAACGCTGCGCGACGAGTATCTCCCGGAGAAGCCTTCTTTCACACGCTATATCCGGCACGAGCCGAAGGGGGTGGTGCTGGACATTGCGGCGTGGAATTATCCGCTGCTGATCGCCGTCAACGTGGTTGTGCCGGCGGTGCTCGCGGGCAATGCGGTCATCATCAAACATTCGAGCAAGACGCCGCTGTGCGGCCGAGCCTTCACCGAGGCGTTCGCCAAGGCGGGTGCGCCCGACGGGCTGGTGCAGGACATCATCGCGGACCACGCTGTGACGGAAGGCTTCATCCGGCATCCCGGTGTCAACCATGTGTCGTTTACGGGTTCCGTGCGCGGGGGGCGCGAAGTGTCCGGCGCGGCGGCGGGACGCTTCATTGATGTCGGGCTGGAATTGGGCGGCAAGGACCCCGCGTATGTCTGCGCGGATGCGCCGTTCGAGTTCTCCGTGGAGAACTGCGTGGACGGCGCGTTTTACAACGCGGGTCAGTCCTGTTGCGCCATTGAGCGCATCTATGTCGAAGAGTCGCTCTACGATCGTTTCGTGGAAGCGGCTGCCGCATTGATTCGCCAATATGCGATGGGGGACCCGATGGCGGACGGTGTCACCCTTGGGCCGATGGCCTCCAAAGGCGCGCCGGCGTTTCTCGCCGGTCAGGTGCAAGATGCCGTGGCGTGCGGCGGACGTCTGGTGGTGGACCCGAGGGAGTTCGCGCTGCCGAAACAGGGCTGGTTTGCCGCGCCCGCATTGGTCGCCGGTTGCCCGCAGGACTGCGCGTTGGTGCAGGAGGAGAGTTTCGGCCCGGTCATCGCCGTCCTCCCCGTGTCCGGCGACGAAGAGGCCGTCCGCCTGATGAACGACAGCGCCTACGGCCTGACGGCGTCCATCTGGACCATGGACGCGGCGCGTGCGGTCCGCATCGGCGAGCGGATCGAAACCGGCACCTTCTACATGAACAGGTGCGACTACCTGGACCCCGCCCTGCCGTGGACCGGCGTCAAGGACACCGGCAAAGGCGTCACCCTTTCGCGCTACGGATTGCTCAATCTCACCCAACTCAAGAGCATGCACCTGCGTACGGCGCTGCCGACCTGATCCGCGCCCCTCATATCAGCCGACGACAGTAGATTTGCGTCGAGCGCGCGATGGCTGACTCCCGTATCGGCGCCACCGCGCGGTAGTGGATGTCCTTCAGAAACTCATAATACTGGTCAATGCTTGGCCATTCGATCACGCAGATATAATCGGGATCGAAATTGCCACGCAATACCTCCACCGGAAACAACGCCTCCACCCGACGCGCCCCATACTTGCGCGCGATCGGGCTGGCCATCTCCAGGTATTGCCGGTAATGGTCCGCGCCATGCGGGGGGCGAAACCACACTGCATCCAACAGATAGGCCTTTTCCGCGGGTTCCGTATCCGGCGACTTCAAAGATTCTTGGGGCTGTGCGACCGCCATGCTCCACCCTCCATCCGCTTTTTCATATTATTCGCCATCAGCGCCCCATTATAACCTATTTGCAAGAAAATCATGACCTTTTCTTTATCGCTGTGACGGGGCCAGATTTCTTGTTCCTTTTTCGATGTTGTGAAATAGAAGCGCCGAACGCGGTGTTTAATATAAACAGAGGCGCTTGAACTCAGCGCCGAGGCGAGTGCGGCGACGCCGACGCACACAATTGAATGCAGTAATTGGTTCAAGAAGGCCGGGCATGAAACCCCTGCGTACTTGAATCGCGATTCCGCCCTCATATCTTGCACCCAGACAACGGCGGGGTCGTGGCAGGTTCCCCTCTTATCCCTCCCTCTCCCCTTCCGTCGCCACGGCCCCGCTCCCTTCCATAAATATATGGCGGCAGGAATACTTTTTCGCTCACACATTTTTATTCTCGCATGGCATGACGGCGTGGAGGCAACGAGCAATGTCCGGACAGGCGCCAAGCCTCGCACCCCCCTCAAACCGCCTGATTCATGCTTCCAGCCCCTACCTCAGGCAACACGCGCACAATCCGGTGGATTGGCATCCGTGGGACGAGGAGGCGATTGCCCGCGCGCGGGCCGAAGATAAACCCATTTTCCTGTCCATCGGCTACGCCGCATGGCACTGGTGGCACGTCATGGGACGGGAGTCTTTCATGGATGAACGCATCGCGGCATTTCTGAATGATCATTTCGTTTCGATAAAGGTGGACCGGGAGGAACGCCCCGACCTCGATGCCGTTTACATGCGCGCAGTGACGGCGATGAACGGTTCCGGCGGCTGGCCGATGTCGGTGTTTTTGACGCCGGACCTGAAGCCGTTTTACGGCGGCGCCTATTTCCCCCCGGAAGACCGCTACGGGTATCCGGGGTTCCCATCCATTCTGCAGGCTATCGCCGCCGCCTGGGAAACACGGCGGGATGACCTGCTGCGCGGGGCCGACGAACTCACGCGTCTGGTCGCGGCACAGCCCGCGCAGCGCGGCAATGCTTCATCCATATTCGATCCCCCTCATATCCACAGTGCAGCGCGTCAACTCGCCCAGGAATTCGATCACCGCCACGGCGGCTGGGGCGGCGCACCGAAGTTTCCACCGAGCGGGGCGTTGATACTGCTGTTACGGGCGCATCAACGAGAGGGTTCCGGGGAAGCCCTGCAGATGGCAACGACCACTCTCGACCACATGGCCAACGGCGGCATCTACGATCATCTCGGGGGCGGTTTCCACCGCTACACCGTGGATGAATCGTGGTTGACCCCGCATTTCGAGAAGATGCTCTACGACAACGCGCAGTTGGCGCAGGCGTACCTGGAGGCGTGGCAATGCACCGGCGATCCAGCGTACCGGCGCGTGGCCTGTGAAACGCTGGACTACCTTCTGCGCGATATGCAGGACCCCTGCGGCGCGTTCCATGCCTCGGAGGATGCGGATAGCGGCGGCGTGGAGGGGCAATACTACCTGTGGACACACAAGGAGATAATGTCCGCGCTTGGCGCGCACGACGGGGCGTTGTTCTGCGCCTATTACAATGTCCGCGGAGAAGGTAATTTTTCTGCGCATGATCCCGCGCATCAGGACCGAAATATCCTCCATCGCACACGCCATCCGGCGGAGATCGCCAAAGATTTCTGTATTTCCGTGGATGCCCTGGAAACGCGCATGGCGGAAATGCGTGCGCGCCTGCTCGCCATTCGCGAACGTCGCGAACGCCCCGGCCGCGACGACAAGATTGTCGCCGCTTGGAACGCGATGGCGATATCCGCCTTGGCGCGGGCTGCGGGACCGCTGAATGAGGCGCGGTATCTGGACGCGGCGGCGCGCGCCGGGCATTATTTGCGGGACGTAATGATTCAGGACGGCGTGCTGCTGCGTTCGCGCCGGGGCGATACCGGCCATACGCCTGGTTTTCTCGAAGACTATGCGCTTGCCGTCAACGCCTTCGTTGATCTCTACGAAGCGGGCTTTGACCCTTTCTGGCTGGATGCCGCCGACGGTATCGCAGCGGCCATGGTCCGCCTTTTCTGGGACGAGAAGGATGGCGGATTCTTTCATGCAGCGGAAGAACATCACGGTCCTCTGATTGCGCGCCTGAAACCGATGCACGACGCCTCGGAGCCGTCCGGCAACGCCGCCGCTGCGATGGCGCTGTTGCGGCTGGGCCGCATTACCGGCAATGAGGACTCCAGGCAGAAGGCCGAAAAGGTTGTTGCCTTGAACGCCGTGATGATGGCGCGTGCGCCCCATGCGATGCCGTACATGATTCTCGCCGCCGATGCGTTGGCGCATGCGCCCGTGGAAATCGTGTTCTCGGGAGACCCGCAGACCCCGGCATTCCGGGAGTTGCGCCGCACCCTGCATGGATGCTACGTGCCGGACGCCGCGGTCATACACCTCCCGGCGTGTCAAGCCCCCCATCCCCTCATCGCGCACTCTCCCCTTGTTGTGGGCAAGAGCGCGGGAAATGGTCCCGTGGTCTTCATTTGCCGCGACCGGGTCTGCGCCCCGCCCGCCCACACGCCGGACGCCTTTTTGGCCAGGATTCAGTAGCCGGTTCTCGGTCCATTGCCGCATTCCTGTCCTCATCGTTTGCAAAACTTGACAAAAGGCGCGAAAAAGCAGTAGAGTAATGTGCTTGACTCTGGAAGCCCGGTTCCGGGCCAGGAGCGCCGCAAGAAGCGTTTATTCCCAGCACTCGGGAGGTTGCGGCGCGTTTGAATGTGCCAAGTCGTTGGAAATGAGGAGCATGCAGTGAAGAGGACATTTCAGCCTTCAAATCGCCGGCGGATACGGACGCATGGGTTCCGGGCGCGCATGTCCACACGGGGCGGCCAGGCGATTTTGAGCAATCGGCGCCGCAAAGGGCGCAAGCGCCTGTCGGCGTAACTTACTGGAGGTATAGAGCCTGTTGTGTCAGGCCGGAACACCTTTCCGCGCGCGGTTCGTCTTACGCGAAAATCCGAGTATGCGCACGTCTTTGAAGACGGCGAGAAAGTGGCGGGGCGCGCGTTTATCTGTTATCTGGCCTGGCGGGATGGTCGGGGATCGAGACTGGGCATTGCCGTATCGCGCAAAGTCGGCGGAGCGGTGGTGCGCAATGGCATCAAGCGCCGCATTCGCGAGTTTTTTCGCACGCAGCGTCACCGTTTCGTGAGAGATGTGGACTTGGTGGTGGTGGCGCGGCCCGAGAGCGCGGGGCTTTCCTGCCGGGAAAGCGCCGAGGCGTTGGAACGGCTGCTCAGGCGAGGAGGCGTGCTGAATGACTGAAGAGCGCGGAACGGGTTGGATTGCCGCGGCGATGGTCGCCTGCATTCGCCTGTATCAGCGCATCCTGTCACCCGTGCTGGGCCGGCATTGCCGATTTCATCCCTCGTGTTCGCAATACGCGATTGACGCCATTCGAATCCACGGCCCCGTTCGGGGTTCCGGATATGCCGTGTGGCGGATTTTGCGATGCCAGCCCTTGTGTGCGGGCGGGAATGACCCGGTGCCCGCGACGAGGAGGCATTGAAAACACGGTCCCCTATCACACCAGACAGGCTCATCCGCAACCAGGGAGACACAGGGTTTGCTGGATGACGATCGAGACAGGAGCCTGCAACACAAGCAACTCATCAGCGTCGTGCTGGTGACCGTGCTTGTGGTGGCATGGTCGTATTTTTTCCTGCCCTCGCCGGCCCCCGCGCCGAGCGCCCCCCTCGATCCTGTCGCCCAGGAAAACTTCGCATCCGCGCCCGACGCATCGGATTCCGCCTCCCAGGAATCCGACATCCTGCCGTCGCCCGAACTGTCTGATCCGTCTGATCTTTTCGAGGAATCGGCCCCTATCGCCGCAGCCGATCTGCCCGAGCCAGCCACCGATGACGCCGAAGACGATGAGGTGCGCCTGCGCGGGGCGCAGTTGGACCTCGTTTTCACGCGGGTCGGCGCGCGCCTGAAGCGCGCCAAAGTCATCCTGGGGAGCAACGGAGATAACTCCGTGCAGTTGGTGCCGAGATGGTCGAACACGCCCGATGCCGAGGCGGTATATCCGCTGGGGCTGCGTTTTGCCGACGATTTTCTTGGAGACGAACTGGATCGGCAACGCTGGGAGGTGACGGCAGACGAGGCGGCGGGTGTGGCCGTCTTCTCCATCACGCTGCCGGGCACGGCGGCGGTGAAGAAGACGTTTCGGCTGCATTCCGACGCGCCCATGCTCGACGTGGAGGTCGAATATGTCAACCTGGAGGCCGTGCCGCGCTTGTTGGGGCGGGACATGGCGGAGCCGGCCTTCTCGTTGAACTGGGGGCCGAACGTCAGTTCCGAGGATGCAAACAAGGGGATACCGCAGGAGATCATCTGGCGCAAGGACGGCCAAAACGAACACCATCCCACTTCCAAACTCAAGTTGCCTCCCGGGGGGGGGTATACCGAACGCAGAAGCGGGGTGGACTGGGCCGCGGTGAAGAGCGCCTATTTTGTGGTGGCGTTCAAGCCGGAATTCGAGGGCGCAATCGGCTG
Organism: uncultured Nitrospirales bacterium; assembly: GCA_964559065.1. Classification (GTDB taxonomy): domain Bacteria; phylum Hydrogenedentota; class Hydrogenedentia; order Hydrogenedentales; family CAILVY01; genus CALEDJ01. The sequence continues at coordinate 7,545 of CAZLII010000003.1, forward strand.
GGTCGTCGGCATGCCGCTGCATTTCCGACTGGGCGTGGGCGCGCCGCGCATGGAACTCGCCCCCGGCGAAGCGCAGCAGCGGCTCTTCCGCGTGTATTTGGGACCCACGCAGAAGGCGTCGCTAAACAAGGCCTGGGCTGACTTGGACAGCGTGATGCAGTTCTTCACGATGTTCGCGTTCATGGACACCTTCGCCAAACTTCTGCTGGGCATCCTGAACTGGTTCTACCACAACCTCATCCCGAACTATGGTCTGGCCATCATCTTCCTGACGGTGCTGGTGCGCGTCGTGGTCTTTCCGCTCACCCTTTCCGGCATGAAGAACATGAAGCGCATGCAAAAACTTGCGCCGGAGATGGAGCGGATCAAGGCGGAAGTGGGGGACAACCAGCAGGAAGTGCAGAAACGGATGATGGAGATGTACCGTGAACGCGGTGTCAGCCCGCTGGGCGGATGTTTCCCGCTGCTCCTGCAGATGCCGGTTTTCTTCGCCCTCTACCGCATGCTCTGGAGCGCCTTTGAACTGCGGCGCGCCCCCTTTATGCTGTGGATCAACGATTTGTCGGAGCCGGACAGGCTGCTGGAACTGCCGTTCGCCATTCCCATTCCCTTCACGGAAAGCGGGATTGACAGTCTTAATCTGTTGCCCATTCTCATGGGCGTGGCGATGGTGGCCAGCATGAAACTGACGCCGACTTCCGGACCGATCCAGAATCCGCAGCAGAAAATGATGATGACGCTTATGCCCGTCCTCTTCAGCGTTATCTGCTACAACATGGCGTCGGGACTCAACCTCTACATTCTGGTCAGCACCCTTTTGGGCATCGCGCAGAATTACGCAGTTCACCTCGCCGACATTGATGTGGAACTCAAGAAAAAGAAACCGATCACGCGTCCGCGGCATTTTTACAGCGCGGCGCAGGCGCGCAAGCGCGAGATTGCCAAAGAAATCCGCAAAGAGAAGAAACTCAAGCGCCTGTCGCCCGAAGCCCGGCAGAAACGTGATCAAGACCGGAAACCCTAGACGCCCGCAATGGCGGCGTCCGGCGGAGCCGGAGGAGACGAAGAAGCATTATGAAGTCTGTGGAAGCCAGCGCAAAAACGCGCGAAGAAGCGATTCAAAGCGCCCTGGAAGAACTGGGCGTCGAAATGTCCGATGTGGACAAGATTGAAATCCTGGACGAAGGCAGCCGGGGCTTTCTCGGCTTGGGCACGCGGCCTGTCAAGGTCCGCATTACCGTGGAGAGCCTGCCCGACGACGCACCCACGCGCCCCGCGAAAGGCGGCCAGCGACCGCCCCGACCGGAACGCACCGGACGCGGTGATCGTCCAGCGCGCGGCGAACAACGCGACCAGGGACGCCGCGCCGGTCAGCGCGGCGAACAGCGCCAGGACCGACAACAACGCCCCGAACAACGACGCGAGCAGCGCGCCGAACAGCGCCAGGAACGCGGGGGGGGACAGGACCGCGCAACGCGCGGGGAGCAACGGGGAAATCAACGTGGCGAAGCGCGCGCTCGTCAGGACAACCGCGACCGGAATGGCGGGCGTCGCGGTCGCGGTGGGCGCGACGCCAGACAGCGGCCTGCTCCGTCCGCGCAGACGGATAAGACAGAGCGCCCGCAGGAAAAAGAAAAGGAACCGTTGCCGGTGCAACCCGACGCGGAACTCGATTCGGAATCGTTGAATGGCTCGGACCTGGAGGAAGTGCTTGAAAACGCGGCCCCCGTGGATCGCGCACATGAGGAGGAATCCTTCGAACCCATTTCCGACGCCCAAGGCGCGGAAGCGGCTGCGTTACTGCAGGAAGTGATCCAGAAAATGGGCATCGAGGCCGAGGTGCAGTTTGCGCGCGCTGAGGACGGCAGCGCGCGCCTGAACGTCGTTTCGCAGGACGGCGCGATCCTCATCGGCCGCAAGGGCCGTAATCTGAGCGCGCTGCAATATATCATCAACCGGATGATTTCCCGGGGCGATGTCGCGGAGAACACGGAACGGCTGGTGGTGGATGTCGAAGGGTACATCGAGCGCCGCCGCGCATCACTGGAGGCAATGGCGCGCGGCCTCGCAGAGAAGGCCAAGGCGCACCGGCGCAACATGCGGCTCAAGCCGATGAGTCCGCAGGAACGCCGAATCATTCATTTGAGCCTTCAGGACGATCCCGACGTGCGCACCTTCAGCCTGGGCGAATCGCTGTACCGCAGCGTCGTCATCAGCCCCAATAACGCCCGTCCGGAACGTCCCCGACCGCAACGATATGCGGGCGGCGGACGCGGTCGCACGTTTGCACGACCTCGGCGGCGGGAAACTGAGATGGATCCAGGCCAGTTCGGGGACTAGCGCCAGGCGCGCCGAGGGACACAGACCGACACAGACAGACACGGACTGGTAGAGGCGCCCTATAGCGCGCGAGGCCAGGAGATGCGGCGACCATGGAATGGAACGCCGAAGACACGATTGCGGCCATCGCCACGCCACCCGGCGAGGGCGGCGTGGGCATCGTGCGCCTGAGCGGACCCCAGGCCTGCGCCATCGCGGCGGAAATCTTCGTCTCCTCGCGCGAGCGCGACATCCGTGCCGCGCGGCAGCGGGTCTATCATGGGCACATTGTGGACGCGGCGGGACAGCCAATTGATGAAGTGCTCCTGCATGTCATGCGCGCGCCGCACAGTTACACCCGCGAGGATGTCGTGGAGATCAACGCCCACGGTGGCCCGGCCCCGCTCAATGCAGTTCTGCAGGAGGCGCTGCGGCATGGCGCGCGCCTCGCGCGGCCCGGCGAATTCACGCTCCGCGCTTTCCTGAACGGGCGCATTGACTTGGTTCAAGCGGAAGCCGTGATTGACCAGATTCGCGCGCGCACCCGCGCCGGTCTTCAGGCGGCCAACGCGGCCGCATCGGGCGCGCTGTCAAAGGCGATTTACGCCGTGCGCGACACGCTGCGCGAGGCCCTTGCCCACATCGAGGCGGCAGTGGATTTCCCGGAGGAAGACCTGCCGGAACTTGTGAACGAAGCCCTCTTTGCGCGCCTGCGCGAAGCGCAGCGCCAAGTCCGGGAACTGATAAACACTGCCGACGCCGGGCGCCTGGTGCGCGAAGGTGCGGTGGCCGTCATCGCGGGCCGCCCCAACGTCGGCAAATCCAGCCTCTTCAACGCGCTGCTCCGCGACGCCCGCGCCATCGTCTCCGCGCAGCCCGGAACCACCCGCGACCGTCTCGAAGAATACATCACCATCGCGGGCGTGCCAGTCAGGCTCATAGACACCGCTGGCATCCGGGAATCCGGCGACGAAGTCGAACGCATCGGCGTGGAAATCGCCCGGCAGGCGCTGGACAGCGCCAACCTGGCGCTGCTGGTGTTCGACGCAACCCAAACGCCCGCCCCAGAGGAGGCGCAAATCGCCGGGGAACTCCATGATCGCGAGATTCCCGTCGTCTTGGTCATCAATAAGACCGACTGCGTGACAGGCGTCCCGGGAAATCCCTGGCCGGAGACGCCCTTTGCTGCGGTCTGCGCCGTTTCCGCCACACAAGGAACAGGCATCAAGGAACTGGAGACGGCCATCGCTGAGATACTGCTGGGCGGCGCGGGCATTGACGCTGCCCAGCCCATGATCACCCGCCAGCACCAGAAGGACAGCCTCCGTCGCGCCGAAGAAAGCCTCCAACGGCTCTTCGACGCCATCGGCGCATCCCCCGAATTTCTCGCCCTCGAACTGCGCGACGCCCTTGGAGCACTTGGCGAAATCACCGGCGAAACCACCCCGGAGGACATCCTCGACGCCATCTTCGCCAATTTCTGCATCGGGAAATGAGCAATAGCGCAGGCGTCCCGCCTGAACAAAGGACATCAAGGACAGCAAGGACATCAAGGACAAAAGCAGAAGTTCTGGAGTACAGGCTTCAGCCTGTCGTTCGAAGTTTTGGAGAACAGGCTTCAGCCTGTCGTTTGAAGTTCTGGAGTACAGGCTTCAGCCTGTCGCTCAAAGTTCTGGAGTACGGGCTTCAGCCTGTCGTTCAAAGTTCTGGAGTACAGGCTTCAGCCTGTCGTTCGAAGTTCTGGAGTACAGGCTTCAGCCTGTTGTCGTTGTCGTCGGTTCACAGCGATGACCGGACGTTTCCAAGAGAACACCATTCATAGTCACCGCGAATCGTCTTCGTTGCCACATGACATGGTATTATGCCGGTCGAGCAATTCAGTAACCGTTCAAGGGAAAAACCAGCGTACACGCCAGGAAAACAGCAGGAAAACAGGGCAAAAACGGGACTGACCCAGGCGAGTCCATCGCAGACGGACGAGACGGGTCTGTCCCCCGTTTTTGCGGAATGAACACAAAACCATTGAAATGTCATGCTTTACGCACCCGTGAACGGTTGCTCAGTTCATATGAGTGCAGGTTATGAAGATAGGGAAACGACTCGCTGAAAGTCTCCGCATAACCGAAGGAAAGAATCCAATGAAAGCATCCCCTTTCATCATCGTGGTTGCAGCGATATTTTCGTGCTGTTCATCATCGGCCATGAACCTGGACCCGAATTTTCAAACGGCAACCATCATTCCCAATCCCGCGTTGACTGATGTGGAAGGTCGGATCGTCGCGTTGCTGCGCGACCGCCTCATGGAATGCGGCGTGGCGACAAGAGTGGGGGACGCGCCGGACGCGCAAGGGCTTTGCATTTTCATCGGCATGCCGGCGCGCCATTCGGCGCTTGCGGAACTTTCCGAAACGCATCGCATTCCGCCGCCGAATGCCATCGATCCCGGCCCGGAAGGATTCCGACTGAAACTTGGGAGCCGCGAAGGCACGCCCGTCTTGCTGGCGGTCTGCGCTGATACGCGCGGGATGCTCTATGCCGTGGGCGAAATCCTGCGTCAGGGCATCACACGCGGCGCCGGCGTCGCGTTTCCGTCCGACTTGGACGTACGCGGCGTGGCGCGCTTCCCCATGCGCGGCTTGATTGTTGACCAAGGTTTCACCATCACCGAGTTGACGGGCGCGCGCCAATGGACCGAGGAAGAATGGCAACAGGCCGTGCTCGAATATGCGCTGGCCGGCGCGAATACCTTTGAATTGGGACATCTGCGTCCGGATGATCCCAGGTTCGCGTTCATCAAGTCCTACGGGCTGGACACCATAATCGTGCCGGTGGCCAACATCGGTTCCGGGCCGCCGGAATGGCAGGCCCTCGAAGCCATCGGTCGCACCGGCTATCTGTGCCCTTCCATCCCCGAAGCGCGCCAGGCCATCCTCGACCAGTATGACAAGCGTTTTGCGGCAATGGCGCCCTTCGATTACGTGCATTGGAAGTCCGGCGACGGCGGCGGCTGCGAATGCGACAAGTGCCTGCCCTATGGCGAGAAATTCATCCGCCTCTGCGAGGACTTGACCAGAATTCTTCACAAGCATCATCCGGACACCGTCGTGTTTGTTGGCAATCAGAAACTGGACAACGCGGGCGATGCTGCCATCTTCGCGTACCTGCGGGAAGAGCCGCGCGCATGGGTGCGCGGCGTGGTCTATGGTCCCGGCTCGAACGCGATGGGCTGGATGCCGGGCAGAAGACAGGATCACCGGACCGACCTCTTCACGTATGCGCGCTTCGGACAGATTGACGGCTACCTCCGCGAAATGCTGCATCAACTGCCGCCTGGTCAATCCATTTTCTTCTTCACCGATCTCACCCATTGGGTCTATTCGCAGTATGGCCTGATGGACCATGAGATCATCGCTGACATCAATTACGCAACGCCGCCCGCCTGGGACTTGTGGCTCTATGAACGCAAACCGGACAAGGCGATGCAGGCGGTGTACAACCGGCGCACCTTTCATGCGCGACCGCGCCATTATCACGAAATCTTCCAGCACGTCATGCGCTACGGCATCGGCGACGTGGCCTATTCGGAAGGCCATCACGATCACCTCAACCAGTGGATGTGGCAGCGGCTGATGTGGGACCCATTCCGCAGCGTCGAGGATGTCGTCCATGAGTATTGCCGCTATCACTTTGGCGTCGAGGCCGCGGACATCATGCGCGAAGCCATCTTCCAGCACGAGGACAACCTGTCCGCGCCCATCGCGGACAATCCCGGCATTGACCGCTTCAACGAATTGATTCTGGCCGCCCGCGAACGCATCCCCGAATATTACGCGCGAAAGGATTATCTCTGGCGGCAATACGTGCAAAAGGGCCTGGTTGACAAATACATCCAACTCAGGTTGCGCCGGCAACAGGCGCTGCAGCGCGATGTGGTCGCACTGCTCGAAGAAGCGTTGAATTCCGGCAATCTGGCCCAGGCATTGGCCGAGGCGCAGAAACGATTCGAGGAACCCATCGAAACCCCGGAAATGGCGGGCGTCAAAGCGGAAGCGGACCGGCTGGGCCGCGAAAGCGACGCCATCTACGGCGTGCGCAATGAGGGGTTGTTCAATCTTGACCAGGATTTCGTGGGCTTGGGCTGGCTTGAACGCGAAGTCCACCGGGCCATCGCGACGGACGATCCCGCCGCCCAGCGACGCGCGGTCCACCGCATCGTTTATTACGAAGACCCCGGCGAAGGCGGCTTCTACGATGACGCCGGGAATCCGGAGCGATCGCCCAATCTGTCCTATGGCTGGCCCTACGGCGACGGCATTTTCTCCGGCGCGAACCGCCCTTCACAGCGAACCATGGCGTTCACCACCAACGAGGAGCGCGGCGTGACCTTCGACTATTTCGGCCTGGACCCCGAAGGGCAATACCGCGTCCGCATGACCCTCGTGCGGCCCACATACCTGCCGCGTTTCGGCATCCGCCAGCCGCAAACCCGCCAGTCCGTCTATGCCGACGAGCACCTGCTCGCCGGGGAGTTGGAGTTGCCGGAATATGAGGCGGATTTCTTCGAGTTCGACATTCCGCGCGCCGCCACCGCCGACGGCAAACTGCGTCTCTGGTTCAAAAAGCAGGCCGGCATTGGCGAAGGACCCCGCCCGGAAGTCGCGCTCTGGCGCAATACCGGCGGCTGGGGCACATTGGTATCCGAAGTCTGGTTGATGAAAATGATTCCGTGAGACTGGTTGCATAATGCAACCAAATCTTGTATTCTTCACCGAGGAAACAACACGGAGTCTCGAGATGGCCACCTTGCATGTTCGGAGCATCCCTGACGATCTACACGCGCGCCTGCACCGTCTCGCCGCGTCCGACAACCTGTCGCTGTCGGCGGCGGTGGTGTCGCTGTTGGAGCAGGCAGTCGCAGAACGAGAGCAACAGGTCAACCAACGCGCGCTGCTTTCCGGTCTGCGCCGGCGTCGCTTTGCGCCGCCCCGGCGCGCCCCCGAGAGCGTACAATTGCTGCGGGAATCCCGCAAGCGATGAAACCGATTGCCGCCTGTGTCGTGGATGCGAGCGTCGGCATCAAGTTGTTTGTCAACGAGCCTTTGTCCGACGTTGCGTTGTCATTCTTCGTCTCGGTGGCGGACACGCCGAACGTCCGTCGCTATATTCCCGACCTATTCTTCGTGGAATGCGCCAATGTGCTGTGGAAATACGTATCGCGCTACGGACTGAGACCCCAGGCAGCAGCGCGCTATCTTGCCGATTTGCATGCGCTGCGTCTGGCGGTCATTCCCATATCCGCGCTGACCCAGTCCGCTTTGAAGATTGCGATGGATCTTTCCATATCGGTTTACGATGCCTCTTACGTGGCCGCCGTCGAACTTCTGGATGTCCCCCTCGTTACGGCGGATAAGCGCTTGGCGCGCCGTCTTGCCAATACGAAATTTCAGGTCATGTATTTGGGCGAACTCGACATCTGATCTCTCGATGGTATTTGCCGATGAGTTTTTGCCGGCGGGACGCCTGCGCTTTGGTTTTCAAACGCCCTTCAAAGCATGTATGCTGTTGTCGAGATGCAATAAAACAGGCGGAGGGACGCATGAAAATCAATCAAAAACTGCACGTGAAAGAACTGGCGGGCAAACTGGAGCGGTTTTTTGAACTCGCCGCCGCAAAGACGCTCCGACTGCACAAGGAATGGGAGCCTGCCCAAGGCGCGCCTGTTTTCACCCGGCGCGGCAAGTACACGGCGCGGGGTTGGACGGAATGGACGCAGGGATTCCTCTACGGCATCCCGTTGTTGATCTTCGACGCGACGGGCGAGGATCGCTTCCTGCAACTGGGTCGCGAGAATACACTGGCGCGCATGGCCTCGCACCTCACGCATATCGGCGTACATGACCACGGCTTCAACAACATCTCGACCTACGGCAATCTCTGGCGCATGGCGCGCGAGGGGCGCATCGCCGAATCCGAAGACGCAATGGCCATGTACGAACTCGCGCTCAAGGTTTCCGGGGCAGTGCAGGCGGCCCGGTGGAGCCGCATCGCGGATGGGAGCGGTTTCATCCACTCCTTCAACGGCCCGCATTCGCTGTTCAGCGACACCATCCGGTCGTGCCGCGTGCTGGTGCTGGCCGACCGGCTGGGTCACGCGCTCATGGGCGAAAATGACGTGCGCATCCCGCTCATGGACCGCGCCATACAGCACATCCGCAACACGATGCGCTACAACGTCTATTACGGCGAGGGACGCGACGCATACGATGTGCCGGGGCGCGTGGCGCATGAGGGCATCTTCAATATGACCGATGGGCGCTACCGCTGCCCCAGCACGCAACAGGGCTACTCGCCATTCAGCACGTGGACGCGCGGTCTCGCATGGATTCTGCTGGGATGCGCCGAGCAATTGGAGTTTTTCGATGCCATTGCGGAAAGCGACTGGATATCCTACGACCCGGACAAAACCTTTATCGGTATGCTCCGCCGCTCCGCGACGGTTACGGCGGAGTTTTTCATCCAGAACACCGCCGTTGACGGCATTCCGTTCTGGGACACCGGCGCGCCGGGGTTGGTCCACATGCCCGATTATCGGGAGCGTCTCTCGCAGCCGGACAACTCCCACGAGCCGGTGGACAGTTCCGCCGCTGCGATCGCTGCGCAGGGCCTGCTGCGGCTGGGCAGGCATCTGGGCGCATCGGGCAAAGGCCGGAAACTCTGGCAGGCGGGGCTGTGCGTCGCCAATACCCTCCTTAGTCCGCCGTATCTGTCGGAAGACACCCGCCACCACGGCTTGGTCCTGCATTCCGTCTATCACCGGCCCAACGGCTGGGACTATGTTCCCAAAGACAAACGGGTGCCTTTCGGCGAATCCCCCATGTGGGGCGACTATCACATGGCGGAGGCGGCACTCTGCCTGTTGCGTGCCGTGCGAGGTGAAGCGCTCCCTCGGTTTTTTTGCGGTGCCGGACAGTAATGGCGAGGCTGAAGCCCTGCGCCGAATTGCTTCAGGCGTTGGCGCATCCCGGTGACGCAGCATGTTATGATGGCGCAGTGGAAAGGGAAACAAAAGGTGCGCGGGAGAGAGTGTGATGGGTGCGGAAAAGGTTCGGATTGCGCCCGGCGCGCGGTGCATTGTCACGGTGAATGCGGTGCGCTACACCGCGGAAGTGGTCGCTTCAGGGCATGATACGGCGGGGGTGATATGCCGCGAGTCGGAGTTTCTGGCGGATGCGGGTGATGAGGCGGATTTGGAGTTTTTGGATGCCCAATACCGCGTTGTTTACCATATGCAGGTCGTGGTGGCGCCCTCTAAGCCGGGCGATGGGATGATTTTGCAGCGTGCCGCGAGCGCCGCCTATGCCCGGCGGCGTCGCACATGGCGCGTGTCATTGGAGTCGCCCGTCGCCATCTGCCGGGACGGGGCTGTGCAATCCCACGAGGGCCGGGTAATCAACCTGAGCACGGAAGGCGCGTTGGTCGCGGCGAGCGCGCCGATTGCCGTTGGCGAGATGATCACCCTGTACTTGGCGCTTCCGGGTGAACCGGAGCATGCCATCGCCACGCGGGTGGTCCGCCGTGAAGAGGGCGAGCCGCCGCGTTTCGGCGTGCGCTTCGCCGCAGTCAGCCCGGAGGCGCGGCAATCGCTCACGCGCTTCATGTGGGCGCGGCTGCGCGTCCTATATCCCGGCGACATCGCGGCGATGTGGCCCGGCAACAGAAAACGCAAGGTTTCGCAGGAGGTCTGGAACGAATTGATGCGCCAGGCCGGATTGAATAGAGAGGAACCGCAATGAAGATTCACGATATCGGCATCATCATGAACGGTGTCACCGGACGCATGGGCACAAACCAGCACTTGATTCGCTCCATCCTGGCGATTCGCGAGCAGGGTGGGGTCAAGGTCAGTGACAACGAGGTGATCGTGCCTCATGCAGTACTTGCGGGGCGCAATGAAAATAAACTGCGCGCATTGTCCGCCGCCCACGGCAACCTGCCCTGGTCCACGGATTTGGATGCGCTGCTCGGCGATGCGCACTACCCGGTCTATTTCGACGCGCAGACCACGCTGCTCCGCTTCGCCGCCGTTAAGAAGGCCATCGCCGCCGGGAAGCACGTTTATGTCGAAAAGCCCGCCGCCGCGAGCGTCGAGGAAGCCTTGACGCTGCACCGGCTGGCGCAGGAAGCGGGGGTGAAGCACGGCGTCGTACAGGACAAGTTATGGCTGCCGGGATTCCTCAAATTGAAATACCTCATTGACACGGGCTTCTTCGGCGAAATCCTCGCCGTGCGCGGCGAATTCGGCTATTGGGTCTTCACCGGCGAAGACCAGCCCGCCCAGCGGCCCTCGTGGAATTACCGCAAGGACGACGGCGGCGGCATCATCGTGGACATGCTCTGCCACTGGAGATACGTCATAGACAACCTCTTCGGCAACGTCCGCGCCGTGTCCTGTCTCGGCACAACGCATATCAAGAAGCGCTGGGATGAAGCGGGTCGTCCCTATGACGCCGACGCGGATGACGCCGCCTTCGCCACCTTTATCACGGATACCGGCGTGATCTGCCAGTTCAATTCCTCCTGGGTGACGCGCGTGCGCCGCGATGACCTGCTCACCGTGCAGGTGGACGGTACGAAGGGTTCCGCCGTGGCCGGGCTACGCGAGTGCTACATCCAGCCCGACGCCGCCACCCCGCGCCCCGTCTGGAATCCCGACATTCCCAGCCCCATTGACTACTATGCCGGATGGACCCGCATGCCCGACAACCGCCCCTATGACAACGCCTTTAAGGCGCAGTGGGAACGCTTCCTGCGGCATGTCGCGCTCGACGAACCCTTCCGCTGGGACCTCCGGGAGGGCGCCAAAGGCGTCCAACTCGCCGAACTGGGCCTCAAGAGTTGGCGCAACCGCGCGTGGGTGGATGTGCCTGGTCTCTGATTTCCAGTACCCCTTTTTTGAATATCAAACCACGAATGGACACGAATACACACGAATAGTAAAAATCGTGACATTACAGCCGTATGGCGTATGACCGGGTCTGATGTCGCAACGCTTCTTTTACCCGTCATTGCGAGCGAAGCGTAGCGTGGCGATCTGGATATTCAATTGGCCTCAGATTGCGGAAGAAAAAGAGGCGGTGCGGCATCCAATCCGTGTCTTACGTCATACTGTCAAGATGTTACAGATTTTGTTATTCGTGTCCATTTGTGTTTATTCGTGGTTTAGCGAAAAAAGCCTCCGTAATCCCATAAAGAGATGTTTTTATTCGTGTTTGATCTCAAATGAGCAATGATTCTAATCGTGGAAATTTCCACATGAAGAAATATATGGCAACGCAATCCAGGTCAATGTCCTCGTTTTCGCGATTGGCCTTTGCGGCGCTGCTGTGCGGTGGCTGTCTCATCGGATTCTCCGCGATATTCGTTCGGATAAGCCCGGTGGGACCAATCGCGACGGCATTCTACCGGATGTTCATTCCCATACCGCTGTTGTGGGGCTATCTGCTGTTAAGCGAATACCGGACGGAACTGCGCCGGAGCACGTTTCGTTTTCGCGGCGCGACCTTCTGGGTCGTCTTGATGGCCCCCGGTCTTTTCTTTGCCAGCGACATTTCCTTTTGGCACCAATCCCTGATGTTCACCACCGTCTCCAACGCCAATCTTCTGGGCAATCTTGCGCCCATTTTCGTGACGCTGGTGGCGTGGCGCATGTTCCACGAGCGCATTTCTGCGCTGTTTGTGTTCGGGATGATTTGCGCGCTGGGGGGCACCTTGCTGCTGATGGGCGGCAGCCTGCGTCTCAGTCCGCAGCAATTCATGGGGGACATGCTGGCGGTGGCAAGCGCCGTGCTCTACGCGGGATACCAACTGTCTATCAATCGCCTGCGCCGCCATTTCTCCACGGTCATGTTGATGGGCTGGACATCGCTCGTCGCCGCGCCGCCCTTATTGCTCCTGAGTCTGCTGTTTCGCGAGCAAATCCTGTGGGGCGGCGATGTCTTCTGGCGCGGACTGGCCGTGTTGCTGGGCGTCGGGCTGGGTTGTCAACTGGCCGGACAGGGGCTTATCGTATATGCGATGAAAAAACTGCCCGCATCGTTTGCGTCGGTGACGCTGCTGGTGCAGCCGCTGGTGGCGGCGCTGACTGCCTGGCTGATGCTTGGCGAACGCCTTGGCCCCGTCGAAGTGGCCGGCGGCGTGGTCGTGCTGACCGGCATTCTGCTGGCACAGCGCGGCAGCGTTCTGGCCAATGCTAAAGTACAAAGGATATAGCGACCATGACGGAGAAACTCAATGACTTTTCGCGGTTGTGCATCCACACCATGACGACGAAGCCGTGGTCGTTGCGGGAGGCGATTGACGGCTATGTCGCGGCGGGCGTGCCCGGCATTACTGTATGGCGGCAGCACTTGGAACCCTATGGCGCGGAAGAGGCCGGGCGCATGCTGCGCGACTCCGGACTCCGGGTCGTCAGCCTTTGCCGGGGCGGCTTCTTTCCGGCGACCGGCGCGGCCGCGCGCGAAAAGGCGCGCGACGACAACCGGCGCGCCATTGATGAAGCGGCGGCCATCGGCGCGCCGCTGGTCGTGCTGGTCTGCGGTTCCTCGCCGGAACAGCCGCTCGCGGTATCGCGGCAACAGATTCTCGACGGCATTGCCGCCGTGCTGCCGCACGCCAAGGCCGCCGGCGTCCGGCTGTCCATCGAGCCGCTGCATCCGATGTACGCCGACACCCGGTCGGCCGTCAACACCCTGGAACAGGCCAACAACATGGTGACCGTGATCGGCTCGGATTTCCTCGGTGTGACCGTGGATGTGTATCACCTCTGGTGGGACCCCTTCCTCGAATCGGAAATCAAGCGCGCCGGAAGGAGCATCTTTTCATTTCACGTCTGTGACTGGCGCGTGCCCACCCGCGACCTGCTCAACGATCGCGGCATGATGGGCGACGGCTGCATTGACATCCCCCGGATTCGCGGCTGGGTGGAGCGGGAGGGCTTCAAAGGCCCCATCGAAGTGGAAATTTTCTCCGATGAGTTTTGGGCGCAGGATCAAACCCGACTGATGCGCCGTATCAAGAACGCCTATCTGCAGCACGTGTAGGAGATGCGGCGGAACAGAATGGGGGCGCGGCAACAACAAAGGCTGCGCCGCGCCCCGCAAAAATTGAAATTAGAGGTCAATGGGATCGAGCGTGACGTCAATGCCGAGCGCCGCAAGAATAGACGTCACCGCGCGAAGGATCGCGTTCACGACCTCTTCAATCACACTCAGAAACCCGCGCATCATGAATCGTTCTTGGTTCATACTCTTTCCTCCATTTTCGCGGCCCTCTGGCCGGTTCCCGGAAAACCTTCCCTCAGCGTCCATTACGCTGCGGTGTATGGCAGCAAAACTCACAAGGAAACAAACATCATTTACTATTGTAACATGATGTTATAAAATTATGCAAATTCTGATCTAAATCAAGTAAAGGAATCGGAATATTTTCGCCGCGCCAAGCAATAATGCGACGTCCACTTTCTCCCGTTGTCGCGGGTTGCCGTTACCCTTTGAAAACGCCGGAACACCTCTCGGGTTCCATTTACTTACTACCGTCCGAGCCGGAAAATGTTACACAGGCCACCGTGCTCGACGAGTCTCTTGACATGCTTGGCATGGATCGGAAATATTCAGGGCAAAAAGTGCACAAGGAAAACAACATGAGTATTTTGTCAAAGCAAGCATGCAAGTTCCTGGCGACCCTGTCCATTGTGGCGGGGTTAGTCTTGCCGGGACCGGCGGAGGCCGGAACGGAAAGGTCAATGATGATTGACGTGACGACGACGGGCGCGGTTCCCGATGACGGCCAAGACGACACCTTGGCGGTGCTGGCTGCCTTCGAGAAATGCAAGGCGGAAAAGGCCCGGGGGGTTGTGTTTCCCAAGGGGCGCTACGATTTTCACGAAGGGGCGAACCCGCAGTCGCCTCGCATGAGCCTGCCCATCAGCGATATGCACGGCATCGTCATTGACGGCCAAGGCTCGAAACTCATTTTCCACGGCATCACCGCGTGCTTTGGGTTCGGCAACTGTTCCGACCTGACCGTAAAGAATCTGACCATAGACTGGGAGCGCCCACCGTTTTCCGTCGGCGTTATCATCGCCGTGGACGACGAACACTTCGATGTGGAGGTTTTCCCGGAATATCCGGTTCAGGGCGGCGAGCCGGTGCAGGCGTTAATGGATTACGAGCCGGACACGCGCCTGCCCTGCCGCCACGGCGCGGACGTGTACTGTCTTGAGGAGCCGATGAAAACCGAATTGATCGCGCCGCAGGTGCTGCGCGTGCGCCCGCCGTTCAAGATTCGCCCCCTGACCGTGGGCAAATGGGCCGTGCTCCGGCACCAGGTTTATGCCT
>CAZLII010000004.1:0-21791 GCA_964559065.1 uncultured Nitrospirales bacterium
GGTGGAATAGGCTTCGCGAATGGTCTCTTCGGCCTCTTCCCGCGAAAGGCCGTTCACGCGGATATCCGGTATCATCTGCAGGGAGATGCAGCCGTCATAGCGCACCACCGTCTGCATGCTCAATTTTTCATCGTCGAACGAGCGAAAACTCAGTATGTCTCCCGATGTGATTCGGTATGCCAGGTCCACCTCCGGTTCAGGTTGTTCCGGCGGCGCGGATTCCCGGGGTGCGGCGCTTACCCCTTCCTTGAGCGTCTCCGTGGGGACGACGACCGCTTCGCCGATGGTTTCGGCATCGGATGCGCCTGCATTTTCGTTCAATGCGTCCGGAGCGGCAGTAGTGGCGCACCCGGAGAGCGCGCACAATCCAAGCAGAAGTGATCCTGCACACGCCGTTATGAAGAATGCTCTTAGTGACACTGTCCGTTCTCCTCTCAGAATTAAAAGCAAGTTCAAGTTCTTCCAATCTTGTATCGGTCAATACGCCGCAACAGGGAACTGTAACTTGTGTTCAGAAGTTTTGCGGCCTTGCGCCGATTCCAAAGCGTGTACCGCAATGTCTCTTCTATCAGCGAGCGTTCCGCCTGTTCCGCCGCCATGCGACGCGCTTCATTCAGAGACATGAACCGCTTCTCCATCAGCCCCGACGCTAAAGCAGCGGAATCTTCCCGCTTCAGTTTTCCATTGCCGCCCCCGTTGTCCCCTTCGTTTCCCTGCCCGAAGAGTGCATTGTAAGAGCCGGTGGCGGCGAATTCCTTGATGCGGCCCGCGAGTTCGCGCACATTGCCGGGCCAAGGCAGGGTCTTGAGGTATTCCACAACTTCCTGGTCCAATCGTTGACAGTCCTTGCCGAGCATTTTGCAGGCGTTGTAGTTGAAATGCTCCGCAAGCAGGGGAATATCATCCGGGCGCTCACGCAGGGGCGGAAGGTCAATCACCACTTCCCGGAGACGGAATGCAACGTCCGAATGCAGGCGCCCCTGGGCGACCGATTCATCCAATCCCATGTTTGCGGCGGCCACGATCCGGGCCTTCATCGGGATGGGGCGCGTGCCGCCTATGCGCATGAAGGTTTCCCCGTCCAGCACCTGGATCAGTTTGCTCTGCACATGCGGCGATACTTCCGAGATTTCATCCATGAATATGGTGCCGTCGCGGGCCAGTTCAAAGCGTCCGGGACGGGAACTGTGCGCGCCGGTGAAAGCGCCCCGTTCATGGCCGAAAAGTTCGTTTTCCAGGATGCTTTCCGGAATACTGGGAAAATTGATCTTGATGAATGGCCTGTTGGCGCGCGCGGAACGGCTGTGAATCAAGGTGGCGACGATATCCTTGCCGGTCCCCGTTTCCCCTGTCACAAACACCGTCAGGTTCGTCCGGGCCAATTCATGGATGAATTCGTTGATTTCGCGGATGCGCGGGTCATTTCCCAAGAGCCGCTCGTGCATCGGCGTCATCATCTGCGCTTCAAATGCTTTGTCCAAGTAACCTTTTGCGGACACTGGAAATCTCCCCTTTCGCTCGCGGAACGCAGCCCACGTCTCACGTCCCCTCTGCGGTGGCTTACAATGCATCATAGGACGCAAGCATCATGCCAAAAGAAGGACAAAGCGACTCCCGAAAGCGACCCGATGCAGGTAAGTTGCTGTATGTCAAGAATTTATCTTTCTGTCTCCATGTCGGTCGGCTGGAATCCCTTGACCAGAATTGACCACTATATCCCCTGATTTTGAAAAAGAGTTAGTCACTTCTGATAAACATTTATTGTCTGGAGATAAATGTTTATCACCCCCCGCCCTCGCACGCTGCCGGGAAAACGCCCTGAGGATACTTTCAGCCAGACTGCCCCCTGGGACGCTTATTCATTCACAGTACTCACGAGCAATTATTGAAAGCGCATCAAATCCGTGGAATGTCGCGCCTGCCGGCAAAAGATCAAGGGCGTTTCTGTTTGGAATTCTCTTTTTGACGCAAGATCAGGTATAATCCTGTTCAAGATAGATGGGGTCAATTCGTGATATCTATTCGGTTTGAGGGGGTATCCTGATCTTTGCCCGGAAAAGCGGCAGGAAGGATACGATAACCAGAGCGCATAGCCGCCCCAAGAGCATAGGGGACCGCTTGGTGGCCGTATACGAACAAATTCTGAGACAAGTACACAGAAAGCCCGGAGCGATTGCCGTCGCGCGCGGCGCGGAATCACTGACATATGATGCGTTGAACCGGCACGCCAACCGCATCGCCCACTTTCTGTTGGCGCGTGGCATCGGTCCGGGGGATATTGTGGCCGTGCATTGTGGGCGCACCATAGAAGCAATCACGGCAATACTGGGGGTCCAAAAGAGCGGTGCAACCTATCTCCCAATGGATTCGCTCTATCCGCGTGATCGTCTTTTATACATGCTTCGCGACAGCGGGACCAAGGTGCTGCTTACGGTCAGTAGTCTGATAGAAGGCCTGACGGACACCCCTGCGGAAGTTGTCGGGCTTGATGCGGTGGCCGATGTGCTGCACCGCCATAGCGATACAGAACCCGGACTTTCCCCGGACGCACGGCGCCCCATCTATCTTATTTACACCTCCGGCAGCACCGGGCGCCCCAAGGGCGCAATCGTCCGCCATGACGCCTTTGACAATCTCATTTCCTGGTATGTGAACTATTTGGAATGGCAACCTGAAGACGCGTTGCTGCTGGTGACGTCGCTTGCGTTTGACCTCACTCAAAAGAACATTTTCGCGCCTCTCGTGTGCGGGGGCGTCCTGTATCTTCCCGAACAGGAAGACTTTGACCCGCGAATGATCGTCCGCGAAATTGCAGTCACGAGAAGCACCATCATCAATTGCACGCCGACGCACGCCTATGCGATGGTCAACCGCGCCACGGAGGAGCAACTTTCGTGGCTCGACCGTCTGCGGCATCTGGTTCTGGCGGGGGAACCGCTGGATCTTTCCAGGCTGCGACGATGGTGGCAGCGCGAAACGTGTCGCACACATTTGACCAACTATTATGGACCCACTGAATGCACGGATGCTGTAACGTATTTTCCCATTTCAAACCCGCGCAAATTCGATGGGCATCCAGTGCCCATCGGCAGGGCCTTGCCAAACGTCCAACTGTTAGTGCTCAACGACCAGGGGCAAGCCGTAGCGCCAGGGGAAGTGGGAGAACTATATGTAGGCGGCCTTTGCGTTGCTGACGGCTACATCAACAAACCTGAACTGACCGCCGAGCGTTTCGTCTCACTGGATATTCCCGGCACGCCTTGCGGACCGTGGTATCGGACCGGCGACTTGTGCCGTCTTGAGGGCGATAATAATCTTGTCTTCATAGGACGCGCTGATCACCAAGTAAAAATCCGGGGTTTGCGCATAGAACCAGGCGAGATTGAAGCGGCGTTGCGCTCACTTCCGGAAGTCCACGATGCCGTCGTGGTCGTACACACGGTCGCCGAAGACGATATTCGCCTGGCGGCATATGTTATTCCTTCCGATGCAGCGTTGCCTCCGGTTGAGTCGGAGATTCGCGCGGCCCTGCGGCAATGCCTGCCATACTACATGGTTCCTGCCGCCATTGTATTCCTGGAATCCTTTCCGATGACGCCGACAGGAAAAGTGGACCGGAATCCTCTTCCCGTACCTGACTGGGGAATTTCCCCCGGAGACCGCGTCTATGCGGCGCCAAAGACGGAGACGGAATGCGTACTGGCGGCTATCTGGCAGTCCATTCTTGGAATTGACAATGTGGGAGTCACGGAAGATTTCTTCTCCTTGGGCGGCCATTCCTTGCTGGTGGTGGAGATGGCCATCCATATCAGAGACCGGTTGGGGGTGGACATTGCGTTACGCGATGTATTCAAGCGGCCTACCATCCAGGACCTTGCCCGACATGCAGACGCATTGCGGGAAAAGCATGATGCGGAGAGCGGACTGATCTCCGGGCCTGCAGTTCAACCGGATATCCCGCCCCGGGGCAAGGGTGCGCCGGTTCCGTTGTCTTACCCGCAGGAGGGGATGTACTTCCTGGAAAAAATGTCGCCTTCCCTCGTGGAATACAATGTGCCGCTTGTATTTGAATTGAACGGCCCGCTGGATGAAGCGGCTCTTGCGAGGTCCTTCGACGCGCTATTGCAGCGACATGAGGCTCTTCGGACACATTTTGCAGAGTCCGACGGAATGGCCACACAGGTTGCGGACGCCTTTCGCCCGGGCCTTCTGCAGACCGTGGACTTGTCACAAGAGGTAGAGGAACTGCGCTATGAGAAAGCCATTTCACGGGCGAAAGCGCTTGCTTCCTGTCCCTTTGATCTTTTCCAAGGCCCGTTGCTGCGCGCTGAACTTTACCGTCTGGACGACGAACGGCTTGTCCTGGCAATACTCGTTCATCACGTCATTTTCGATGGCTGGTCGGAGAATCTGTTTGTCCAGGAGTTGGCCGATTGCTACAACACGTTCCTTCGACGGCGCACACCGAATCTCCCGGACCTCTCCGTTACCTATTTTGATTACGCAGCCTGGGAAAGGTCGGTGTCCGCACAACAGAGATTCGAAAAAAATCTGGCTTATTGGCTCGACTATCTTCGCAACTACACGCCCGAACCGATTTTTCTGAATCGCCGGGAATCCAATATTGACACCCCCAGGAGGGGCGGGCTATTGAGCGTCCGACTGGAGCAACGGTTCACCAGCGCTCTTCGCGCGCTATGCGGAAACAATAAGACGACGTTGTTTGCAGTTCTTATGGCAGCATGGAAAGCCTTCCTGTTTCGCTACTCCGGCACTGAAGATATTGTGGTCGGTTTTGTGAATGCGGGCCGGTCGCGCCGGGAATTGGAGCCGATCATAGGTCTTTTCGCCAACACGCTTGTCCTGCGCACCACAGTGTCCGCTGAAATACCGTTTGAAGCGCTTGTGAACCGGGTGCAAGAGGGAACAATCGCGGCGCTGGAACATCAGGACCTTCCCTTTGAGTTGCTGGTGCGGGAGTTGGCTCCTTGCCGCACTGCGGATAATGTTCCGCTGGTCCAGAGCATGGTTGCGGGACAGACCGTCCCAGGCGCCAAGTGGTATTTTGAAGGCATTAATACTACGCCTGTTGCCCTGCACAATGGCACGGCAAAATTGCCTCTGACGCTGCTGCCGTACGAAGAAGACCAGGGACTGCGGCTCGACCTGGAGTACGCGGCGAATATTTTTGATGATGATGCCGCGCGGAGGATGTTCAGGCACTTTCAGAATCTTCTGTGTGACGCGCTTACCGCCCCCGAAAAGCCTGTCGGCGAAATGGCGCTACTGGACGCAGAGGACCTGCATCTTCTACGGCAATGGCGCGGCGTTTCAACCGACTATCCGCGTGACGCTTCCATCTCGGAACTTTTTGAAGCGCAGGCAGAGCGACTCCCCGCATCCATCGCTCTTTGCCTGGGAGAGGAAACTGTCACCTACGCACAACTGAACGCCCATGCAAACCGCCTGGCGCGCTTTCTCCGCAGCCAAGGCGCGCTCAAGGGCGGCTTGGTGGCGCTGTGTATGGAAAGAAGCAAAGAGGCTGTAACCGCGATTCTATCAACCCTCAAGTCAGGGGCCGCCTATGTACCAATTGACCCCAACGAACCGGAAGCCCGGATGCGTCTGATCCTTGAAGAGACGCGGCCTGTTTTGGTCCTGACGGACCGACGTTTTGAAGGGCGTCTTCCCAGTGGCATTTGTCCAGTCTTTTCTTTAGACAGCCTGCCGGATGTCTTGTCGGCGATTTCTCCTGACAATCTACCTGAACGGCCTGCCGCAACGGACCTGGCGTATGTCATGTATACTTCGGGGTCCACAGGCGTTCCCAAGGGGGTCTGCGTAGAACACCGCAACGTAGTCCGATTGGTGAAGAATACCAACTATGCGTCCTTTGGCCCCGAAGAATGCCATCTGTTGTTGGCGCCGCTTTCTTTTGACGCTTCCACCTTCGAGTTGTGGGGCAGCCTGCTCAATGGCGGAAGGCTCGCAGTGGCGCCGCCGGGAGTACTTTCCCTGGCTGAAATCGGTTCATTGGTGAAACGGCGCCAAGTCACGACCCTTTGGCTTACAGCCGGTTTATTTCATCAGATGGTGGACCATGACTTGGAGTCTTTGTCCTGTGTGCGGCAACTGCTCTCAGGGGGGGATGTCCTGTCCGTGACACACGTCAGACGCGCCTTGCAGACCTTGAGGAACACCACCTTGATCAACGGCTATGGTCCCACGGAGTCCACCACATTCGCGTGCTGCCACCCAATGAGAGACCTCTCCGATGTCGGGGATACTGTTTCGATTGGCAGGCCGATTGCCAATACCTCGGTGTACATTCTGGACCAATCGCTTCGACCTGTTCCTGCTGGAGTAATAGGCGAACTGTTCATTGGCGGAGACGGTCTGGCGCGGGGATATCTTAATGCGCCGGATTTGACAGCCGAGAAGTTCATTCCGAATCCCTTTTCGGAAGAGACAGGGAACAGATTGTACAGGACTGGCGACTTGGCGCGGTATCTTCCGGATGGGAACATTGAATTCTGCGGCCGTCGCGATAACCAGATCAAGATTCGAGGTTTCCGAGTCGAACTTGGGGAAATTGAAGCGACTTTGCTTCAGCATTCCGCGGTGAAAGAGGTTGTCGTGCTGCAGCGGGAGCGTGTCGCTGGAGATAAATGCCTGACGGCCTTTGTGGTGCTGCAGCCGGGACAAATGGAGCCTGCCCATGCTCTCAAGGAGCACTTGAGGGAAAAACTGCCTGATTACATGATTCCTGCCGATATCGCGTTTCTTGACGCAATTCCAATGACCAGAAACGAAAAAGTGGATCGTCGCGCATTGCTGGCGATGCCTGTCGCCCCGGGAGTTGCGGAGACAGTCTTCGCGGAACCTCGAAACGATCTGGAGGCGCAGATGTGTCTGCTTTGGTCCCGGGTTCTGCAGGTCGAAAAAGTGGGCATTCACGATAATTTCTTTGAAATCGGCGGGCATTCTCTGATTGCCGTTCAGTTGCTGTGCCAGATCGAGCATGAAATGAATATCAGGGTTGGCGTGCGTGATTTGTATGAAGCGCCTACCGTTGCCCGTTTCGTTGCTCGCCTGCCTCAGAAATCGTCGGAGGCAGATGATACGCAAAGCGCCGTTCTGCGGGAGTCTCCGGCGATCGCGTCTTCGGATGACTCTTACATCGAGCAACTTCGCGCGGGAAGCACAAACCCTCCCTTCTTTATGGCAGTTGGTGCAGGCACTGTTACGGGCCACCTTGGCCCGCTCGCAAGTCAGATGAATCCCAACCAGCCTTTTTACGGCCTCAAAGACCCAAGCGTGGATGAAGAACACGATTCCTTTCCTTCAATACCGGAGATCGCGGAACTCTATATCCAGTCCATTCGCAATGTTTCGCCCCGCGGTCCCTACTATCTGGGCGGCTGGTCTTTCGGAAGCCTTGTTGCTTTTGAGATGGCCCGGAAACTGAGGCAGGCCGGCGAAGAAGTTGCGCTATTGGCATTGATTGACACACCGGTGCCCCGGCAAGATGACGACGCAGTTGATCCGCTCCTGTCAAGATCCTGGAAATTCGGTGCGCAAGCACTAAAGAAAATCTCAATTGCTGTACGCATGTGGCCCCTGGTTTGCGGGTATCTGCGAGACGGAGTGAAGGTGTCTCTCCTCAAGGTGACGGGTGGACGTTCCAGTAAGGCGGACGATGTATCTTTGAGAATCTACGCCGAATGGGCGTGGTTCGATATGCACGAACAATTTGCCCTGAAAGAAAGCGGTCTTGTAAAACCGCGCTTCAGGGATAAACGGCTGTCTCTAATTGAAGATCCATTCGTGCGGCACGTGAAAAAAGTATTGAAAGAAAAACTTGTCGCGATGTTGTCCTATGAATGCAGACCATATCCCGGTCGCATAACGGTTATAACCACCAGAGCCACGGCGGGAAAATGCACGCCTGCACTGGGATGGGAAAAGATCGCCTCGGAACCAGTCATGACTCACGTAGTTGAAGGGTCGCATGGAACGTTGTTATTGCACCCGTATGTATGCGAACTTGCGGCAGTCCTTCAGGCATGCATTGATCACACCCACGAAGCATTCTGTTCCGTGCCGGCGAAAGGCGGCCGTTAGAAACGATGTTCCCTTGGTCTTAGACCCGGCAGGCAATTATACATACGCAGAATTCTGAAACGCCGCATTATGATTGATTGGAAACGGTCGTTTCGCACTCAACTCCACCGGCTTGAGTGCTCCAAGCCAAGACCCATGCGCAGACATTCCAGATTCTTGGCCATTGCCATAACAGACACAAGCCGCCGTTCGATCCGCGCATCCTGCGCGCAAAATGCGCAGGAGAAAAGATATCGCATTGCATGTCTGCACCAGTTGCCCGCGCATAGCATCAGCCAAAGCAGCGCGCTTTTTGCGCGTATCCTGGACGCCAAATCTGTTCCCGGGAGATGTCTGCGAACATGGGGCAGATCGCGACCAAGTGCGGCGGCGCGTCGGCGCAGATTTTTATAGTCAAGGAGATGAGGTTGGACCCGATGCTCCACCACTGCCCGTCCAACCCACATGCTCCTATGGCCAAGATTCCTGAGTCGCAGAACGAACTCGGGTTCCGTGGCCCAAAGGTGATCAAAGCGTTCGCCACTGGAAAAAACACTTGACCGCACCCAGAAATGACCTCCGCAAGGCCATTCCCAAGACGCCATCTCAATGTCCTTCTCGCCTCGGTCCACGCCCGACAATGCCCACCAGCGGATGCCGCCGCGCATAACCCAACTGGGGACATTATCCGTTGGAAAAAGAAGATGCACGCGCCCGCCGAAAATGTGAAAGTCAGAATGTTGATCCACCGCTGCAGCCACAGATTGAAACCAGTTCTCCGCAACAGTTATGTCATCATCAAGAAAAGCGACGATTTCACCGAGATGACTGTCATTCACGGCGCGATTCATGCAGTAACTCTTGCCCTGCTGTTTTTCAACAAGCCGGGTGATGGATAGTTTTTTTGTGAATGAGTTAACCACCTCCGCAGTATTGTCATCGCTCATGTTATCAACAACAACAATTTCTGTTTGGATGTTTTCTTTTACCGCCTGCTGGAGTGATTGAAGGGTCTCGAAAAGGGAAGCCGCCCGATTCCTTGTGCAAATAACCACCGTTATCTGGGGGCGACTATTCATTGGTTGGCTGGTATTTGGGTTATTTCGATTTTGCGATTCATTCCGGTTCCGGCCCCGGCCCAGGGCAGTAGCCGTCTTCAGTGCCCTCTTCCGGACACCAGTAGTAGCCGCCGCTGTTGTAGAATTGGATCACCCGGAGCAGTTCGGAAAGGCTGATGGACCAGTCTTGGGGGTTGTAATCGCTTGCATGGGGCATGCAATCAGTGTTCCCCGGCGGTCCTGGGGCATACCCATCTTCCGTGCCTTCCTGGCAGTGAAGTCCGCCGGAATTGTAGAACTGGATGACCCGGAGCAATTCCGAAAGGCTTATCAGGTTGTCGCCGTTCTGGTCGGCGGTGTGGTACTGGGGCGCGCCGCCCTCGCCCTCGATGCAGACACCCAGCGGGTCTTCCACCGTCACGATCGCTTCGCATGCGTCGGTGTTGCCCGAGGTGTCCGTCACGGTGAGGACAACCGTATTCGCGCCGATCTCCGCACATGTGAAGAAATTCGGCAGCACGGTCATGGAGGCGATGCCGCAGTTGTCCGCGCTTCCGTCGTCCACGTCTTCGGCGGTGATGGTCGCCGTGCCGCCCAGGTCCAGTTCGACCACAATATTCCGGCAATGCGCCACAGGCGGGGTTTCGTCATTGCTCAGGGCAAGCGTCACCGTCTGCCCTTCCTGGAACACGGGCGGGTCGTCCCCTTGCAGCACATGCGTCACGTCCAAGGATGTCACCATGTCGCTGCTCGCGTCCCACGCCTTGAAAAGCATCGGGTTTCCAGGTTGCGCGCCGGGCAGCACCCCCTCTATGGGGTCGGTGGATTGTAGATAAACGGTTGCAGGCATTGAAGACGGGAACGCGTCAACGACCCATACGCCCACGCACAGCGCACCGTCAAAGATGCCGATTTCGTCGCCGCTCTCCAGTGATGCGCAGTCCACAGCGGCATCGAGGAAGAACACGGACTGGGTTTTGTCGGTGGGTTCTACGGGCTGGAACGGCGATGCGCTCGGTTCCAGGTAAACCGATACGGTAATGACCGCTTCTGAGGACGGCGGTGATGGCCATGGGGAGTCCTTCAGGCCCAGTCCCAGCACCAGAAAGATGATGCCGATATTTCGCATGGTAGGAATCATGAGTTGCCCCCGTTGGAAATCTGCGCCGCTTGGGGCGGCCGGGTTTCGATCCTGACGCGGACGAAGCCGGCACGGCCCTCATCGGGTTGAACCAGGATGCAATCCTCCCATTTTCTGCCGAAATGCGCCGCTTCTTCCGGTATTTTCAGTGTCAACTCCAGCGACCGGGCGCTGCCGGGTTCCACTGCGAGGCTGGTGTCGTGTTTTAGCCATTCATGGCTTGGCAGCAATTGGTATGATTGCGTGAGATAAGTCTTTGCTTCATGCTTTTTGTCAAGGAAAAGGGAGCCGATCGCATAGGTGCGGCTAACGGAGTCGTTATTGTGCAGGCGCACCGATGCGCGGTGGGGAATGCCGGGCTGGACATCCTCGAACAGCAGGGCGGCGGGTTCCAGTGCAAGGGGGCCGTGGGGCGGGCTGGTGAGGTCGTTCTTGCTCTTTGTTTCAATCTGCATCCGAATGTCCACAGCGAGACCCAGGCCCAGGCCGCCGCTTTGCCCGGCCACATTCAGGGTGACAATCCAATGTTGGTTGTAGTACTGCTCATCATCGGGAATGCGCAGGAACACGTGGCCGAATCCGGCGCTGTTTGGGGACAAGGCAATCTCATTTTCGCCGAACCAGCACCAGGTTGCGTCGGGTATCTCGGCGTATCCTTTCTCCCAGCGCCCGCGCTCTGAGGGTCGGTGCGTGGAGAGCCGCCACGTGCGCGCTGCGTCGTCCTCGTTGAAGACCGTGAGGCGCAGGCCGGTTTCCGCATATATGTCGTAAAGTTTGCCTGGTTCCACGTCCTGCACCATGAATTGGGCCGGCGACACCTTGAGACTTGCCGCTTCCGCCGTCATGGAGACAACAAGCGCGACAACGCACAAGCATGTTATGCCCAGCGCATTCATCATGAACTACCTACACCTTATTTGTCGGCAGGTCCGGGCTGGTCCATGGAGATGTAACACCATGGACCGGCCCGGGCCAGCCGCTTGAGTCACGGCACGTACTTGGTGGCCGAAACGGTGATCGAGAAACCCTGGTCCACCCCGCCGCCAATCGTGTCGCTGGTAGGTGCGCTATAGGTCAGAGCGATACCCTTGGTGCCGCTCACGGCCACAT
Organism: uncultured Nitrospirales bacterium; assembly: GCA_964559065.1. Lineage (GTDB taxonomy): Bacteria > Hydrogenedentota > Hydrogenedentia > Hydrogenedentales > CAILVY01 > CALEDJ01. Next base: position 11,413 of record CAZLII010000004.1, read on the forward strand.
TGGAGGCCAAGGCCTGGTCGGATGTCGTCAGGGTGATGGCCGGGCTGGCCACGGCCACTGAAAACGCCTCCGCGCCTGCGGACGACGCAAGGGTCCATCCCCCCGCGCCGTTCGTCGCGCGGATGGTCAAGTCAATGGCGACGTTCCCATTGTTGGTGGCCGTGTACGATGCAGGGCCCACCGTACCGCCCAAGGCAATGGCGCCGATGGCCCAGGTATTGCTGTCAAGCGATACCGAGACTGTTTCCGTCAACGACACGGTGACGGTGATGGTGTCCGAGGTCGCGGCCCAGCCTTGACCGGCAAGCCCCAACATTATCGCACACACTAAAACGACTGTTTTTTTCATGTCTCTTCTCCTTTGTTCCACGATTGTCATCGTTGTTTGACCCTTTTACGCTTTGGCTATTTAGGACATTAACGCTTTACTCTGGTTGATGCGATTCTCCTTGCTCATGGCACATGTTTCGTGGCCGAAACGACCACGCTGAACTCCTGGTTCACGCCGCCGCCGAAACTGTCGCTGGTCGGGGCGTTATAGGTCAGATCAATGCCCTTTGTTCCGCTTACGGCCACATTGGCGGCCAATGCCTGGTCGGATGTCGTCAGATTGATTGCGGGACTGTCCAGCCCCACCGAGAAGGCGTTGGCGCCCGGCGAGGAAGCCAGGGTCCAGCCGCCCGCGCCGTTTGTTGCCCGGATGCTCAAGTCAATGGCCACATTGCCATCGTTGGTGGCTGTGTAAGACGCCGGACCCACGGAATCGCTCAAGTCAACCGTGCCAATATTCCAGGTATTGCTGTTGAGCGAGACCGATACCACTTCGGGCGTGCCCGTCAATTCAATGTCGGCCCGGATATTTAGGTCGTAGGGCAGATTGTTCGCCGGGGTCATTTGCGTATATGAGGAGCCGTTGTTGCTGATCCAACTGCGTTGGTCGCAATGCCAGACATACCCAAAAGGAAGGACAAATATGTATAGATACCCAGAGTCATATTGAATCTGAACGTAAAAATCCGATCCGGCGGAGAATGATTGCGGGCTACTAAGAACGATCTCCTGATAGCCTCTTCCTGTATTTGCGCCAGATTGGGAAGTCAATAATCCCGTTGGTGCGCTTCCACTCCAGCCGCTGAATATGGAAATCGTGTAGTTGATTGTGCCTGTATAACTGAAATAAGTCTTAACCCGTCGGAGAATGCAATCGGCAGGGGCGGTAAAACGCACACATCCAAAATCATTCCCATTAAATCCGTAATTGGTTCCAGCCCCCATTTCGTCGTAGCCGATGTACGTGCCGCTGAGGGATGTGCGCGGCGTGACCGAACAGGTCATGTTGGCTGTGCCCGCTCCCGTGAACGTGTCCACCACGATTCCCGTGACATTGCCGTCGTTGTCCCGCGAGTTCGGCGAGGTGGAATTATTGAATGCGCTGCCCCCATTGGGGTACAGGTCGCCTGAATCGCCCCGGTTGGCCTTTGTGTCCAAATGATTCAGGCCGTCCGCCTCCTCCACATCCACTTTCTTCCGCGCCACCGTATTGTTGTTTGCGACATAATCGTCCACATGCAATATCAGCACGCCGCTGCCTGGAAGATATTGATCAAAGCCGGCCCCCGCGCCCCCATCACGCTTGTAGCGGTTGCAGACCAGAAAATACTCGCCATTCTGGTACTCATCTATTGGGATCAGCAGAACCGTCGGATTCTGATCATAGTTCGGCAGGGGTATGGCTGTCTGCGGACTCGTGATCACAGTGGGGGTCACCCAGCCGAGCACCATCTTGCACCAGGGGTCGAAATGGGCCGGCTTGGCGCCGTTGCTGCTTGGTCCGCACCAGTTGCCGGTGCCCATCACCCCCCAGTTCCCTATCCCCCACGAGGAATTATTCGTTGCATACAAATCCGGCAGGTTGAAGACGTGGCCCAACTCATGACAAAACACCCCGATGGTGCTCAGATTGCTATAGTACCGCTCCGGGGAGCAGAAGTAATCTTGAATCTTCACACCATCCACCGTCATGGCGGAAGACAGGTTCCAGCGGTGCGACCAGATGGCATCCGCGGGCGCGCCGCTCTGCTCTTCGCCCTGGCCCTGGAAAATGACGCCGAAGAGGTCCACCCATCCGTCGCCGTCCCCGTCATAGGTAGCGAAGTTTACTGTTGGATTGGCCGCATTAATGGCGTCAATGATCATCTGCCTGGGGTTCGCGTCGGTGCCCGGCCCGCCCGTGTTGGCTCCATAGTAACTGCGGTTCTGCGGCAGATTGAACCATCCATAGACATCCAACTGCAGGGTGAGCGCCCCGTAGGAGCACTCATAATAATAATCGCGGACGCTGCCCAGCGCGCCGTTCTGGTTATAGCCGGGGGTATTCAGCAGATTGGTAAAATCCGATTGTGTGAAGGTCGTGGTCGTGTCGGCAAAATTGGCCAGGAGAATCACGCCCTTCAATGTGCCGCTCGGCGGTACCCGCTGGTTCTCCATAAACCCGATGGTCATTTCCTGCATGCGGGCATCAGCCAGTTCACCCACGGCTTTCATCCAAGGCTCGAGTTCGCGATTGAGTTCCGCTATCCGAGGCGCGGCCCGCCCCACCACGGTGGCGGTCCGGTCCAGCGTTCCGTCGGCCTTGGGGCTGGCATAATACCAATACTTGGAATCCTGGTCTTGGACAATCAATTCTCCGGCGGGCGTCTGATAATACGCATAGAACTCGTCGCCGATCAGCGTCGCCTGGAACTTGGCGCCATCAGGCTGGGTAAAAGTCCACAGTTTGCTATTGGACGGCGCCCCCGACGCATTGCCCGAATAGAACCATATCGCCGTCATGGCAAGCGCGGTGCACACGCCATGTGGGTATATGGAATTCCCTCTCCGATTGCGCGGGGAAACACCACCGTCCCTTCTTAAATGAGAAGCGCTCACTGGATTTGCGGTCCTGAACTTGCTGTACGCACCCACACTCTCCCTGAACACAATAAAACTTTTATAAATTTTACCTTTTCCGATACGATTTGTCAATAGAGATCTCGCAGTATAATGGGGACAGTAACTCTTTTTTTACTGTTCTGGCTTTTGCAGGCCAATATCACCGCGCCGCGTCCGTGGTTGCTTGTCCTTGCTGCCTCGTGGGCGACCTCGTTGCGTATTCCGACGATTCCGCCCGGTTGTCCCGAAGGAAAGCGCCGTATTGTTCCGAACGAATCCGCCTCTTCTCCCTGCACCCGAAAACGGATACAATGTCCATGCATGACCGAAGGATATTGTATACCATGGAATACATGAGGATAACGGTATATTTGGTGTTTCTGGCTGGCGTGGCCCCGGCGTTCACCCCGTCGTTGGCTTCCTGGCGTATTGACCCGAACGACAGCGTACCGGCCGATGCGCACATCGCTTGGTCTCACTTCGTGCCGATGGGCCGCGTTGCTGTATCAGCGCCGGGATTCCCCGAAATCGACTGGGAAAACCTGCAGAATCCTATCCTCGCATCGAAACATGGCGCCATCAAGAACCAGGCAGTCCTTTATCACGAGGGCTGGTTTTGGATATTCCCCAAGTTGGAACTGGAGCAGGGGGCCGCGTTCGTGCGCACCCGGGATTTCAACACCTACGAATATCTCATGTCCGCCCCTATCTTCGGTATGGCGCCGCGTTTCTACCGCGATGAGAAGACGTGGCATGTGCTTTTTCAACTGTCCGCCCCGGATGCCGACAGACGAATATACCATGCGTCGTCTGTAACTCTTACCGATTGGAGCACACCCAAAGAGGCGTGGGCCCAAACGCAACCGGGCACACGTCACATTGACGCAGCCATTGCCCGCGAGGGCGGGCGATACTATGCAGGCTTTAAATCAGGACAGCAGTTCTACGTGATGCGCTCTGCCGGCGACGCCCTTGATTTTCGTTGGGAAGCGCCGGTAAAAGCCCATACGGACGGTTGGTGCGAAGCGTACCAGTTTATCAAGATAGACGGCCAGTGGCACATGATGGCCACCGGGCGCGCACCACAAGGCTTCGAAACTGGCGGCAATGCCTATACCGGCAGTCATGAGCCCTTTCTCTACACGATGCAGGGCGACGGAAGCGAACTGGCGCATTGGGCACAGTGGACAAATAAGCGCCATATCCCCCTGCCCTTCTCCGACTGGAATCGCGTCATGCATGCCAATGCGGCCTATTTGTGCGATTGGCGCGACCATGACGGCTGGTTTTACCTCTTCTTTGCCGGCGCCAACGACGACACCCTTTGCCGGGGACGGGGCCACTGCAAAATTGGCGTCGCGCGATCCCGCGATCTTGTGCAATGGTATTTGCCTGGAGAAATGGAAGAAAAATGATCCGGATGCGCTGCCACGACAGTCGTGACCACCAACCTCCCCTTCGAGAACTGGACGGAGGTCTTTGGCAACGAACGCCTCACCGGGGCCTTGCTCGACCGGCTCACCCACCGCGTGCACATCCTCGAAGCCAACGGGGAAATCTACCGCCTGAGCACGGCGAAAAAGCGCGCCAAAACCAGCAAATAAGAAACTCCAGAAAACCTTGCCTACCCCTCGGGGGAGGCAACCCAGGGAAGAGAAGACCCCAAGGCTTTTCGCCTGCGAGTCATAACCAGTTACCCTTCACAAGTTTCCCCGTCATGTTTCCCTGCCTGGATGTCGCGGACGGTCTCCAGTATGGCGCGGATGTTTTCTTCCGGCATGGTGTACTGCATCATGTGGGTCATTCCCAGAATGTGCCGGCCGTTTCGTCCCCCGGTCCTGTAGGCTGAGAGTATCGACTCCCTCAGTTCGTTTGCGCTCATGGTTTCTCCCAATTGGACGTCGATCCCCGTGCAGAACGCGAGCCGATCGCCATACTCGGCGTAGGCCTTGCCGAAGTCGTTGCCCGCCTTGGGCTGGAATGCTTGCAGAATGTCAAGCCCTGCCTCCACGTAATAGGGCAGGAAGGGCATCTGATAGCCGCAAGAATGCAGCATGGCCAGGCCGCCGTCCTCATGAACGGCCGCTATCTGCCGCTTGAGGTGCGGATAGGTAAATTCCGTCCACGTCTCCATGGCGAGCAGCGTGCGATCTGTGTAGCCATAATCGTCATAAATGAGAATGATGTCCGCTCCAGCATCGAGCGCTCTTCTGGCAACCGCGATGTTCCAGTCCGCAAACTTCTGTTGAAAGACCTTGACCTCGTCGGGATACTCGTACAACGCCATCATCATTTTGCTCATCTCCCATATCTGGGTGTGCGGCAGGTCTTGGACCCCGAAAGTGCCACAGATGATGCAGGCCCCGGGATGGTCTCTCCGGAACTTGCGGATGCGGGCGTAATGTGCGTCGCCCGAGACGTCTGGCAACGTGAAGTTCTTAAGATCCTCGACGGTCTTGATGGAAGGCTCGATCACATCGAAGTAGATTCCGCCCATCCCGCGCAAACTGCCGAAAGCGTCCCGCGCCCGGACCTTGCCCCCGGAGAGGTCCATCTTCCCCCAGAAGGCGGTGGTGCCAAAGGGCACCTCGGCGATGTCGGCGCCAAATGCCAACGGATACTCGGCGTTTGCATAGATTTGGAAGAGGAGTGGCAGCGCATTTCGCTGTTCGTCGTTGAGCAGGCGACTGCCCCGAGAGAAGACCTTCCAGGCGTGCCTTCCAGCCAGGTTCCACAACCGGCTGGGCGCCGGCGTGAATTCCGCCATCAGGCGGCACGCGGTATGGGGATTGAACCAATACATCACGGGGACGCGGTCCACCGGCAGCCCCTTGGCTGTGACCAGCACCCGCTCCCGCGAGGTCATGGCGGGCTTCTTCTCTCTCATGACGGACACTACTTTCTCTGCGTCTTCTCAAGGAGGCGGTATCAGGCCGGAGGAGCCACAAGATCAAACGCGTTTGTGATTGACGCGGACTCCTTCCACGCATCGGAACTCCCCGGAACTCAGACTATTTAACTTCCATAATCAATCGGTCTCTTTCATGACCTGCAGGGATAGTATAAGAGACCATGAACGTGTTGTTGTTCTGCGTTACTTCAGGGCTAACTGGAATCACAGGTGTTTTGATGGTTATCCCGGGCAGATCCCATGATTCGTTGTTGAAAGAGCCCGCACATGCGCCTGGAGCGTAAACTTCGAAAGACAGTACGGACTGGACATTTTTTCGTGAAGGCTTAATCCCTATTGCATCACAGAGCAGAGAAATTGTAGCGATGATATCGCTCTTGAAACGGATCCAACAGATGACGCCGTTGTTTCCCTTCCAATGGACGGTAAAGGGATGATACTGGCTTGATATTTTCGTTCCACGTGAATTGGTTTGAACACCCACCATATAGGTGTCGTATAACCAGGAATAGGCCCTGCGATCCGTACCGCCTCTTTCTATGATACGGGCATATCGCCGCTGTCCCTGAAAGGAATTGAAGTGGGCCATGGCATCCTCAGGCGCCCGCAGTCCGAGCATGGCGAGCAAGGGCAGGTAGGCCATATCATGGGTAGAGGTATTGTTCAGGTCTGGCAGGGATACGGCGGATTCTGTTGCCAAGGCAATGGCGATGCCCGCAATGGCAAAATACCGCTGCATATCCATTGCCTGACTTCTGTCATAGGGGCCGCAAATATTTCCCAAGCCGGCATGGTAGGCCAGGGCAATATCGCGCCATAATCCTGCCTCCATTTCCGCGCCCATGGCGGCCATCTTCGGGGTGGGCGCAATGACGCGCCATGCCGCCAAAGCCCAGAGATTTACCCCATTATAGGTGGGGGAATTGTATTCGGTGAAGGTCCCGTGCATGCTGAAATTCTCATAGATGTCCCGGCTGAGTTCTTCTCCCCGGGCCTTCCATTTCTGGTGGCCGAATTGTTCGCCGCCCCAAGTCAGCAGGAACGCGCTCATGAGACTGATATTGGTGTACTGCCATGAGACGTTACGTTCATACGCGCCCTCACAGGCAAAACGCAACGCATCCACCATGGCTTGCCGGGTGACGTCGTCCACTGCATCGCCGCACTGTTCCAGAACCAGAATCATGCTAAGCCCGACAAACTCACGCCAGTTGGGATCATAGTCTCTCCATATAAGGCCTTTACCCACGGGCGCGGGTTCTTTGTCGTTGCGGCTGAATGTTCCGTGGTAGTTCGTGCCGGGCGCGACGTATTGCTGCCCGCACACCGACCGAATGGCTTTAAGGGCGCGATCCCTGTCTTCCTCGTGCCCGCGCTGCAGCAGTCCCAAGGCATAAAACATGGTGCCGCGCGTCCCGTGCGCCCCGCGGCCTCCAATCATGCCTGCTTCTTCATTCCATGTTTCACCAAAGCGCGAAAGGGTGATGTCCACCCATTCCTGAACAGTGGGCGACAGGTCCGCATGGGCAATGGTCATGCTTTGAAAAATCAGAGTTAGGCCAATACAGATTCGACAAGTCACTGGCTTTCTTCCTTTCAGCATGCGAATAAAGGGTTCCACGCTTATACCACCTGTCTTCTCTCCGGCCACAGGGTCAAGGCATCCTGGATGATGCGTTCCGCGAAGCCGTAGCCAAGGCCATCAGGAGCCGCCTTTGTCTCGGAGCATTTGTGCAGGAACGCCGTCCAGTCCTTTTTTGTAAGGCGGCTGTCCGTGCCACTGTATTGGAGGGCATTGAGCGCGAAAAGGAAGGCATATCCGTCTTTTGTGTCCTGAGCCTCCCTGAATATGGTTTCAAACGCCAGGTCTGGATTGCCGCACACGCCCAGCGCCTGGGCCGCCATGATACGGTTGGCCGTCATCGCATCGGCTGCTGCCATGGCATCAAGGGCGTTGCGGATTTCCGATTCAGGATTCTTCAGCAGGAATAACGCATAAGCGCCCCAGTACCGCGCAACGGGGTGGTCGTCTTGAAGGAAGCGCAGGCATTCCTTTTCGGAATCCGCTTGCGCCATGCTTGCCTGTTTTGCGACGTGCAGCAGGCGCTCAACAGGGAAACGGTCACTCTGTCCGAATTCATACCGTGTTTTGAAGGGCGTGCCTGGTCCTGCCAATTCGAAGAACATGGGTTCGGGCACCAACCCCAGGTCGCGGGTTTGCACCATCCACGCATCCAAGTCCTTTTCCAGTAATTGTCGTTGCTCTTGATGGTCAGGATGTGCGGCCAGGTTTGTCACGTGCCAGGGGTCATGCTGGGTGTCAAAGAACTCAACAGGCGGCTTAGGCAGGAAGAACTGGGATTGTATGGGGTCGCACAGGCCGGCGTCGTAATGCTGTTCCCAGGCGCGCCAGTTCGCCTGTACAGTAGGCCCGTATCGCGTATCCCGTCCACGAGGACGGTGGGGCATGAAGTTGCGGATGAAGTACCAGCGCCCGTCGGTCACGGCCCGGGAAAAGTCAGGACGTTCCGACATCCGGTCCCGGAAAAAATGCACGGTCCTTTGAGGTGGTTCTGTGTCCCTGCCCAAAAAAACATTGCCCTGCATACGTTCTGGGATGGGAAGGCCGGCCATGGAAATCACGGTTTTCGGCAGGTCAATGAAATTGACCAGTCTGTCCGTGGCATTTCCGGGTTGAACAGGCGCGAGATGCCGCCACTTTTGGGGAATACGCACGATCAGCGGCACCTGGGTGCCCACATTATAAATGAATCGCTTGGAACGCGCGAGTTGCCCGCCATGGTCTGAATAGAAAAAGACGATGGTGTTTTCGGCTTCTCCCGATGCTTCCAGTTCGGCCAGTTTTTCGCCGACCATGCGGTCCATGAGGGTGATCAGATCATGCAATCGCGCCCAATCCTGCCGAATTTCAGGAAGATCGGGATGATACGGCGGCAGTTCAATGGAAGCCGGATCGTTTCGCGGCGCCGGTGGAATATCTTTCCGCTTAATATATCCATGGATCTGTTTTTCGTCCAATTGGCTTTCATGGGTAACGGTAAAATTAAACACCGCAAAAAACGGCTGGCCAGACGCTCTGTTTTTATAGTGGGCTCTGGCGTTTGATTCATCCCAGAGGTCCGGATTGTTATTGAAAGGCGAGTTGTAGTCCTCCTTGCTGTTGTTGGTGCAGTAGTAGCCGGCATCGCGAAACACCCTCGGGTACGCGGGTATGCACTCCGGCAGCAGGGTATGGCTGCGCATCTGATGGGTTCCGATAGTGCTGGAATACATGCCGGTCAACAGGGCCGAACGCGCCACCGCGCATACCGGCGCACAGGCATAGGCCCGTGTGAATCGGATGCCTTCCGCCGCCATGCGGTCCAGATGCGGCGTTTCCGCCTCCTCACAGCCGTAACACCCCAGATATGGGCTTATGTCCTCACAGGTAAGCCACAGAAAGTTCGGGCGTTCCTGGTTCGCCATCGCGCCGTGTCCGGTCGCAACCACCGCTGCCGTAGCCAGACTGTTTCGCAGAAAATCACGACGGTTCATGATAGTTCTCCCTTGTGCATTTTCTTACCGATTTTTCCCCAGGGATTGGATAGGTGGCGGTTAACATTTTCTATTCCTATTACGACCTTCCCCAGCCCATCCGCAACAAGCGGTCGCTGTTGCCGAAAAGGAACTTCGCGGTCTGATCTTCAGAATATTTTGCCAATAATGCCTTGCGAACAGTGCCGTAATCACGGGGAGATGCAAGGGCCTTTGGCGTTTCGGCATAGCCGTCAAAGTCGGAGCCGATTGCCACCACATCCTCTCCGCCATGCTGGACAAGATACTCAACTGCGTGAACGAGGGCTTCTATCGGGTCTTGAGAGGCGCCATACCCATGATGCATCATCATCAGGCCCACTACGCCGCTTGTGTCTGCTATTGCGCGTACATCCTCCGGCGACGGGCCCATCCCCTTTTCCGGAATCTTGCCGATGCCAACGTGGGACATGGTTATGGGACGCTTCTTCGGATGGTTCTTGGCGATGTCAATGACTTGCCTGCGGTATTCCCGGGTGCCATGAACCATATCAACGACAATACCCACATCAAGAAGTTTTTCCACCAATTCGTGTCCCCAGGGGCTGAGCCCTGAACTGTCCTGATATTTTTGGGAGAACGACCCCTTGGTCCACACATTCTTTCTTAAGTCGGAAAAGATGTCCACACATCCCCCTGCTTCGTTCGGGTATAGGTGTGGCGCCGTCATCATGCATACGCCGCGCTCGAAAAAATCATCCACCAACGCTATGTTGCCCGCGAGATGATGCGCGCCTTCCATTGCATGAACCATGCAGACCTTGCCTTCGTTCGCAATGCGCTGTATATCCGAGTAGCCCCTGGCCACACCAATAATATCGCCGCGCTGACTGTTGGCCTCCGCCACCATTTCCTCGGCTTTGTCCAGATATTCCATGGCAAGCACATTCAACGGTGCTGTTGCCATGTGGTAGGGATGAGGATGCATCTTGCTCAGCACACG
>CAZLII010000005.1:0-20909 GCA_964559065.1 uncultured Nitrospirales bacterium
CGCACACCAGGCGCGCGGAAAAATCACCTTCTGGTGCCCGGTGGACATCCAGAGAATTCTGCCCCGGCGCGACCCCGATTTGATTCGCGCCCGCGCCCGCGCGATGCTCGACATTCTCTGGAAAGGCCGCGGCGGATTCATCGCCGGGTACTACGGCGACAACGAATCTTTGGGCCTGGAACCAGACTGGCAGGAGCACGCCTGCAAGGAGTTTTTGCGGCACGGGCTTCGGGAGGCTTATCAGTAGCCTTCTTGTTCCCAAATTTCATTGTTTGGAGTTTTTCGATGGTCCGGGGAGGTTTTGACCTGATGCAGGGGGGTGTGCTATTGCATGGGTTCGGGGCAACGGCATGAGTGCGAAACAAAGAGGGAGGGCTATCTACGTGAAAGGGGTCAATTCAACACGGCGCGTCATTAATGCGACGGCTCCGATCCGCATTTGTGATCTGGGCGGTTGGACGGATACGTGGTTTGCGGAGCGGGGCGCGGTGTTCAACATCGGCGTCTATCCGTATGCCGAGGTACAGGTGACGGTGACCGAAACGCCGCCGGGCGATAAGCGCAAAATCATTATCCATGCGGAAAACTTCGGCGACCGCTATATCATTGATGCCGGCCCGATTGAATATGACAAGCATCCGCTGCTGGAAGCCTCGATAGACATCATGGCGGTTCCGGAGAACCTGTCGTTTGAGGTGAATCTTTTCTCCAACGCGCCGGCGGGCTGCTCGACGGGCACCTCGGCGGCGGTGAGCGTGGCGTTGCTGGCCGCGCTGGACGCGTTGACCCCGGGGCGTCTGACCCCGCACGAAATCGCGAGCCTCGCGCATCGCGTGGAGACGGAAAAACTGGGGCTGCAATGCGGCATTCAGGACCAACTCTGCTCGGCATACGGCGGCATCTGTTACATTGACATGTACGCGTATCCGCATGCATCGGTGTCGCAGATCGTCGTGTCGAACAGTGTGTGGTGGGAGTTGGAGCGGCGCATGGTGCTGGTCTATCTGGGGCGCACGCACTCCTCCAGCGAAGTGCACGGGCAGGTGATCCGGCGGCTGGAAGCCGAAGGGGCGGACAAATCGGTGCTGGAACCGTTGCGCCAGGCCGCGCGCGACGGCAAGAACGCCGTCTATCGCGGCGATTTTGACGCGCTGGGGCGCGCCATGATCGCTAACACTGAGGCGCAGGAGGCGCTGCACCCGGCGTTGGTCTCGGACGCCGCGAAGGCGGTGATCGCGCTGGCGCGCGAACACGGCTGCATCGGCTGGAAGGTGAACGGCGCAGGCGGCGAAGGCGGCTCCCTCAGCATCCTCTGCGGCCCGGAAAACGCCCGGAAGCGCGCCTTCATCCAGGCGCTGCCGTCCGTGAATCCCGCGTTCCGCGTGATTTCCACCTACCTCTCGCGCATGGGCATCCGCCGCTGGGAGGTCGCGGAGTAATTCAGGGACAGACCACCAAATACGGGTCTCAGAAATATCCGAACGCCGATTTCCGCATTACGTTATGCGATTTGGATAATTCAGTACGCCAATACGCGCCACTCTGCTCATGCCGAGAGTATGGCATCATTACCGGCATTACACATCTGTTTCGTGGTCTGTCCCTGAATTACCACTGAATTACCACTGGGGGAGAGTAAGCGCCTTTTGTCATTTCGAGGGAGCATAAGCGACCGAGAAATCTTGGCCTGTGGTTAAGATTTCTCGCTTCGCTCGAAATGACAATGCTTCGCTCGAAATGACAATGCTTCGCTCGAAATGACAATGCTCTGCTCGAAATGACAATGCTCTGCTCGAAATGACAATGCTCTGCTCGAAATGACAATGTTGTACCCGAAACGAAAATAGTGTGCTCGAAAGGACAAGAGGAAAGCAATGGCAACGCAACACGACAGACGATTGTCATTTCGACGAACAAAGTGAGGAGAAATCTTATGCGAGACTACAATTTTTACGTTTACATCCTCACCAACTGGAACAACAACGTCATGTATATCGGCATGACGAACGACCTTGAACGCAGAGTGTATGAACACAAAAATAAGATGGTGGACGGCTTTACCAAAAAATATAACGTGAGCAAACTGGTTTACTACGAACACACAACTGACGTCCATGCCGCCATTGCCAGAGAAAAAGAAATTAAAAAATGGCGGCGGGAGAAAAAGAACAAATTGGTGATGAGTATGAACCCCCAATGGAAGGATCTGAGTTTGGAGTGGGGGGAAGATTTCTCGCTACGCTCGAAATGACAATGTTCCCTCGTTACACCGCTCCTGCGGTGTAACGCACCACGCGGCGCTCCCGCGCCGCTACTTGACAGCACCCCGGCGATTCGGACCCATCGGACCCGTCGGACGGGGATTGGGGATGGAGACCAGGAACCATTGGAATCCACTTCAATCGGCCAAAACATGGCGCACTTTCTTAGCAGGGAGCGCAGCGACCGAGAAATCCTGGCCTGTGGTTAAGATTTCTCGCTACGCTCGAAATGACAATGTTGTGTAGTTAAGGGACGGCCCACGAAATAGTTGCGTGGCGATGGCAATTGTCCCACACTCTTGGCATGAGGGGTGCGGCCGCGCAGTCGTTTTACACGCCGCGCTGGTCCGGCGGCCAGATGTATTTATGCAATTGCAGTTGGAGGCGGACCGGCAGGCCGTCGGCCAGAATCCACTCCGCGAGTTCCTTCGGATTCAGTTGTCCGTGCACGGGGGAAAAGAGGACCGCCCGGCAGCGCTCGTGCAGGGAATGTTTGCGGACCACGTCGCGGCCCCATTCATAATCACGCCGGCTGGCGCAGACGAATTTCACCTCGTCGCGGTCCGGATGCAGCAGGTCCAGGTTCGGCCAGTGGTTCCTGTCGCTCATGCCGCTGTCGGGGCATTTCAGGTCCATGATCTTGATCGCTTGTTCCGGCAGACGGTCAATGGGGAGCGAACCGCCCGTCTCCACCAGTACCGTGTATCCCGCATCAAGCAGCAGGGCCGCCAAATCGCCGCAGGCCCGCTGGGCCAGCGGTTCGCCGCCGGTGACCTCGACCAGCGGACAGCCCGCCTGCTTCACGGCATCCAGAATCGCCGCGAGTGACATGCGCCTGCCTTCATCGAAACTGTACGCCGTATCGCACCAGACACATCGCAGGTTGCAGCCTGTCAGGCGAATGAAAAAACATGGCAGCCCCGCCCAGGTGGATTCCCCCTGGATGCTGTGAAACATCTCGCAGACCCGCAGCGTTTTCGCAAGCCGATTCTTTGTGTCGCCGCCCATGAATGGCGTGTCCTCCTCCGGGCATTATATGTCATGACATCGGACCGGGACGAAATCAAGGAATCTCGAAAACGCCAATATGCGCGCGGCGTTCCGAACGTGCTATTCTTGTGAATCCATTCATTTTTCTATACCAATGGCATCGCAATAGTTTGAGCAAGAAGGTGATGTTTATTCATGAAGGCGTGTGTGCTGCATGACGTGGGCGATATGCGCACGGAGCAGGTTCCGGACCCGTTTCCGGGGCCGGGCGAAGTCCTGTTGCGCGTGCGCGCCTGCGGCGTGTGCGGTTCGGATATTCCCCGCATCTTCGAGAAGGGGACTTACCGGTTTCCCCTGATCCCCGGACACGAATTTGCCGGTGTGGTCGAGGCGGTCGGCTCGGGCGTGGATTCCGCGTGGACAGGCGCACGCGCCGTTGCCTATCCCCTGATCCCATGCCGCCGCTGCGCGGCGTGCGAGACGGGCGCCTATGCCCAATGCGTGGACTACGACTACGTGGGGTCCCGGCGCAACGGCGCATTCGCGGAGTATGTGACGGCGCCGGCGTGGAATCTGATTCGCATACCGGAGGAATTGGGTTTTGAAGAGGCCGCCATGGCGGAACCCGCGGCGGTGGCGCTGCATGCGCTGCGCCGCGCCGGCGTGGACACCGGAGATCGCGTGCTCATCTTTGGCGCGGGACCGATTGGCCTGTTGGTCGGCAAGTGGGTGGAACTCATGGGCGCGGGCGAGGCGCTGATGGTGGATGTTGACCTCGCCAAACTGCGTTTCGCGCAATCCATCGGTTTCCGGCATCTGCTCGACGGACGCCAGGCCGACCCCGCAGAATGGGCGCAAAAGAAAACCGGACGCGGCGCGGATATCGTGATTGAGGCGTCGGGTAGCGCGGCGGCATTTGAACAAAGCATGGGCGCTGCGCGGACGGGCGGCGCGGTGGTGCTGCTGGGGAATCCCGCCGGGCCGATGTCGCTCTCGCAGGACGCCTATTGGGCGATATTGCGCAAGGAATTGCGGGTGCTGGGGTCGTGGAATTCCGCGCGTGCGGCCATGCCCAAGGATGAGTGGCGGCTGGCCCTGGATGCGATGGGTTCCGGGCGGCTGCAGGTCAGCCAGATGATCACGCATCGCGTGGGGTTGGATGAATTGCCAGGTCGGTTGTGCATGATGCGGGACCGCGCAGAGTTCTGCTGCAAGGTGATGCTGGTGAATCCGTAGGAGATAGGCGAAGGCGACAAGGACAACAAAGAAAGAAACGACAAAAAGGACAAAAAGGACAAAAAGCGCAGCAAGCGCAGCAAAGACAAAAAACAGGTAAGCGCAGCAAGCACGGCAAGAACAGCAAGGACAGCAAAGACAGCAGAGACAAAAAACAGGCAAGCGCGGCAAGCACAGCAAAGACAAAAAACAGGCAAACACGGCAAGGACGGGATGAATAGCAATTGCCTATGAATAGGAAAACACAAAAGAACGGGCCACGATTGTCCTCGTCATCCTTTATGTCCTCGTCGTCTTTTACGTCCTTTATGTCCTTTACGTCCTTTTTGCCCTTTATGTCCTTTCCGACCTGCCTGGCCACTCACAATACAGGAGGCCATTGATGAAAGCAGCGGTGCTGGAAGCCCTGGACCGTCTCGTGGTCAAGGAAATTCCAAAACCGGAGGTGGACGCGGACGGCGTGCTGGTGGCGGTGAAGGCGTGCGCGGTGTGCGGTTCTGACATCCGCATGCTGCATCACGGAAACAAGCGCCTGAAGCCGCCCGCGGTGATGGGGCATGAGTCTGCGGGCGTGGTCGCGGCCTGTGGCGAGAACGTCACCCGCTTCAAGCCGGGCGACCGCGTCGCCATGGGCGGCGATGTGCCGTGCGGGGAGTGCGTCTTCTGCGAAGCGGGCATCGGCAATAACTGCCAGACCAACTACGCGCTTGGCTATCAGTTTCCCGGCAGTTTCGCGGAATATGTGCTGCTGAACCGGATTGTGGTGAATCACGGGCCGGTGCATCTGGTGCCGGACCATGTGAGTTTCGAGGAAGCGGCGCTCGCAGAGCCGGTGGGCTGCTGTCTCAATGCGCTGGAATTGTGCCAGGTGCGGCTGGGCGACACGATGGTGGTCATCGGCGCGGGGCCGATTGGCTGCATGCTGATGGAACTGGGGCGGATACTGGGCTGCGCCCGTGTGATCGCAGTGAACCGGTCCCGGCCGCGGCTGGAGGTCGCGCGTCGCTTCGGCGCGGATGTCTGCATCTGTTCCTCGGAAGAGAACGCTGTGCAGCGGGTGCTGGAGGAAAGCGGCGGTTTGGGCGCGGATGTCATCCTCACGGCCTGTCCGTCGCCCCAGGCGCAGGCGGACGCGATCAAGATGGCGAAAAACCGTGCGCGCGTCAATTTTTTTGGCGGACTGCCCCAAGATCAAGGCGTCGTTCCCATTGACACAAACACCATTCATTATCGGGAATTGCTTGTTATGGGTTCTCACGGCTGCGTGCCGCGTCACCACCGGCAGGCGGTGGACCTTATTGCATCAAGCAAACTGGATGTGAAACGCTATATTTCGCACCGCTTTTCGCTGGAAGAGACGGCGGCGGCTTTTCGCGCAGCGGAAAGCCGCGAAGGGATGCGTGTTGTGGTGCTTCCATGACCCAGGCAGGAGGGACGAACACATGGGACGAAACAATCCGCCGATAGCGCCGGTTCCCGCACGCAGCGCGATGCTCATATGCGGCATGCTGATCATGGGGACAATCGCCTCCGCCCAGCCTGATATGCAACTGCTGCTGAGCGAGGAGGCCAACCAGTTCCGGTTCATTCTGGAACACGATACCTTCGTTTTTGAAAATGCTGGAGACAGGGACGGCGGACCGTTCAACCTGCTGGAAAACGCCATCCGGCTTCGCTTCCCGATATTGATGAAGGAGCGGCATGAAGTCTTCGCGGGCGCGGACCTGCTCTGGCTCGACCTGAACACCAATGCCCGGCTTTCCGGCGTGCGGCGCTCGTTGCCGGAAGACCTCTACAATGTTGGGGCGGTCGTGGGCTACCGTGCGCGCTTCAAGGACGGGTGGATTGCGGGCGGAATGGCCAATTTCGGGTCAGCCTCGGACCGCCCTTTCCACAGTATCCATGAAATGAGACTGCAATCCACCGCGTTCCTGCGTATGCCGCATTTGGAAAACACCGCCTGGCTCTTCTTTCTGCACAGCGATACCAACAGCCCGGTCTTTCCGGTTCTTCCAGGATTCGGTTACCAGTTTCGGCTCGGCCCCCAGTTCTACGGCATCGCCGGGTTCCCCATCCTGATGCTGGGTTCCCGACCGCACGAGCAGGTGCGCCTCGGGCTGAGTTACCTGCCGCTGAACAACGTCAACGCCCATCTCGCGTACAGTCCCATAGAACGCCTGACCCTCACTGCGGCCTATGATTGGCGGTCCCGATTCTTCAACCGCGCGGGCCGCGAGGACCATGACGACCGCCTCGAATTCCGCGAGATGCGCGCCACATTCAGCGCTGCATATGATGTGGCGAAATTCGTCCGGCTGGAATTGAAGGGTGGATACGCATTTGAACGCAGTTTCCGGGAGGGACAGGACTTGAAGGAGCGGCGCCGGAGGGAGGCGGAAATGGGCGATGGCTGGTTTGGCGGGCTGAACGGGCAGATCCGATTCTGAGTCCCGGAAATGAAATGCGCTTCCCGTGGGTTTCGTAAACAGTGGAACGCGGGGAGAAAGGAAACCTGTCATGACAGAGACATCTGATGATCCGGTGTGGGACGCCATCCGCGCGGAAGCGATGGAGGCCATCGAGAAAGAACCGACGCTGTCGAGTTTTCTTTATGCGGTCATCCTGAACCATGCGTGCCTGGAAGACGCCCTGAGTTTCCAACTGGCCGCCAAACTGGAAAGCGTCACCCTGCCCGCGCTTACCCTGCGCGAATTGGTGGACGAGGCTTTCAGGAACCAGCCCTTTATCGGCGAGGACATCCGAGAGGATATCCGCGCCGTGCGCCAGCGCGACCCCGCGTGCCGCATGTTCTGCATGCCGCTGCTGTATTTCAAGGGATTTCAGGCCCTGCAGGCGCACCGTGTCGCCCACTACTACTGGTGCCAGGGCCGGATGCACCTCGCCCTGTTCCTGCAAAGCCGCATGTCCGAGGTATTCGCCGTGGACATCCATCCCGCCGCGCGCATCGGCAAGGGCATCATGATTGACCATGCCACCGGCGTTGTCATCGGCGAAACCGCCATTGTCGGCGACAATGTGTCCCTGCTTCACGCCGTCACCCTCGGCGGCACCGGCAAGGAATGGGGGGATCGTCATCCCAAAATCCATGACGGTGTGATGATCGCCGCCGGCGCCAAGATTCTGGGCAATGTGACCGTCGGCGAAGGGTGCAAGATCGCCGCGGGCGCCGTGGTGCTCCAGGATATGCCCCCGCACACCACCGTGGCCGGCGTGCCCGCCAAGCCAGTGGGAAGCGCCCGTGAGGAAGTGCCCGCATTCGAAATGAATCAGACAATTGCCGAAAACGGCGGCGACCTCTGAGAAATCCTTCCTGGCGGCGTTTCGACCCGATGTCTTCACGATGCCCCCGTCTGATTTGTAATGCCGAAATCGCCTGGAAAATTGGACATTACCGCGATTCTCTGATTAAATCTGTTGCGCCGGTCTCCTGATCGCGCTACAGATGCGACCGCAGGTCTCCACTCCATGTTCTTGGGCCGCGCCTTGGAGACCTTCCGTCGTTGTTGTGTCTCGGTCGGGAGAGCGATCACAGCAGTCAATGGGCAGCCAATGACTTTGATTGAAGTCCTTGCGAGTCCCCTGTCAAGTCGGTCTTGAATTGCAGCCGTCGTTTATATTCGCCCATGTGAGGAGCCTGCATCATGTCATCATGTTTTGTTGTCCTTTATGGGTTCTTGCTCCATCTCTCGTCCATGGGGGGTGCGGAGGCAGCGCCAATGAAACAGGTTCCGTCGAATATTCCTCCTGCGTTGGGGTGCTGGTTCATGCGCGAAGACGATTTTGTGGACCATCGCTGCCGCGAATACATTGACATGGTGGCGAAACACGCTGGATTCTCCATTCTCACGACCAGCCTGCGGATTCCGCGCGGCGAACTGACGGACCAGTCTATCTACGAGATCATCCGGGAGGCGGCGGAATATGCCGCCGCCCATGGAATCGGCATTGCGATGGACCTCGATGTGCGGCTGGCGCGCAGCGTTTTCGCCGAAACCTATCCCGACGAACTTCAGGAGATGCTGCGCCTTCGGGAAACCGCCCGGCAGGAACATGGCGACACACGGCTGGAGATAACGCCTGAAACGCCGTCTGATCACTACACGGGCTACGCGAAACCCTATGTTTCCGTGGCAAGCCGCCTGGTGCGCGTCTATGCCTTTTCCCGCACACCGCAGGGGATCGATCCTGATTCTGTTGCCGACATTACGTATGCGTGCCGCCTTGAAGAAAGCAATGACAAGCGCATCCGGGTTCTCGTCCCCGAATCGGCCACGCGGCAGCCCGTCATCTGCGCGTGCGTCGCCTTCGCGCACTTCACGCCGGATGTGTTCGCACCGCATTTATTGGCATATCAACGGGAACTATTGCATCGCTACGCGGATGTCAAACTGGCCGGGGCGTGCAAGGACGAGTGGGGATTCCCGCCATGCTTTGACGGCACGCCGGACCATAACGACTTCTGGTATTCGGAGGCCATGGCGGCGGCGTATTTCAAGCGTACGGGCCGCGATCTGGTGCGTGACTGTCTGCTGATGTATGCGGGGGAAGCGGGCCGCGAAGCGGAGCGACAGGGCGCCATCAATCATTTCATGGAGATGAACCGGCAGCGCAACGCGGAAATAGAGGGCGACTTCTATGATGCGGTGAAGGAAATCTTCGGACCGGACGCGCTCGTGGCGACGCATCCCACATGGTGGCCGCAATGCGACCGCCGGGAATTCAAAAAGAACGGCCTCCACTGGTGGGCCGCGCGACGGGACTACGCCCAGACCGATGAATGCACGCCATTCAGCGTCCGCACCGCCCTGGCCAAGAAGTGGAACAATTCGGTGTGGTACAACATGTTCTACGCGCCGGAGAAACAGGAATATGAAACCGGCATCTGGGGGCATGCGCTGGCGGGCGGCCGCGTGAATTTCCACCCACTGTATCCGCTGAAGCCGGCGCCAGGTTCCAGCAGGCCGAGATCGAACATGACGGACCTGTTCACGGGGGGCATGATGCGCGGCGAGGCCCGAATCCGCCTGCTGAATTTCATCAATCCCGCGCCGCTCGATTGCCGCATCGCCATCGTTTTCGGCCATCCCTGCGCGATGAATTGGGCCGGCCCCGCCTACGAAGATGTGGGCATGGCGCTGGCAGACGGCCTGTGGCGCGAGGGATACCACGCTGATCTCATCCCCACCAGTGAGATCGAAGCAGGCGCGCTTAAAGCCGATGCAGAGAAGGTTGCGTATGGGACGCAAGATTATGACTGGGTGGTCCTGTATCACCCTGAGTTCGAGCGACCGTCCATTGCCAGGTTCTTCCACAAGGCGGCCGAAGGCCGTACAGGTCTGATCCGTGTCGGTGATTGGACCCGCGATTTCGACGGAAAACCATTTGAGGGCAATGCCGCGCTCCCAACCACGATGAAGGCTTATGCAGACGGTGCGGCCTGCCTGAGCGCATTGCTTGCGGAGGTGTCGGAAAATGTTGAACCGGGCACCCCCGCAGTCAACGCAGTCTTCTGGAATACCGAGGTTGTACAGCCCCCCGCGACAGGACAATGCCGGCTTGTTGATGGTACCCATATCGTTATTGCGGGGCAGAACGATCCGGCCGGCGACCCGATACAGACAACACTGAATATTGACGGTTATCAGGTAGTCTTCGACGCCATCGGCGTCGCTGCTGTGCGTCTTACCGATGATGGTGCGGTGCAGGCAATGGCCGCCGGCGGGCTGAAGCATTTCAGGACCGACAGCATGTCCCTGGACTTGCCTGAACGCTGCGACGTGGCGATCTGGCGCGACGGCCAAGGGGAATACCACGGCGTCATTCAGGGATGCGAGGGGCCGATTCCCGGCCCATTGACGGCCATCACCAATGATTGGATTCGACTACGGCTCCCCGTGCAATTGTCGGAATAAGCAGGGAAGGCGCATCAATATTTTTCAATGTAGTACGCCTCAAATTCCCACAACCCATAGCCGGGGGGCTGATCGAACAAGTACACCTTCGCCGTGAATCCATTGTCTTCCGTCGGCTGCTCCAACACGAACGGATGAATCTCAGGCGACCGGATGTTGTTGAGGAACACGGTGACCGGCCGTTCAGGGAGGGGATTAGAGAACGTTGCTTCCGCGTGTTGGATGGGGTCCGCGGCGATATGTTCGATCCGGACGGTATCGCCGCGAATGTGCAGGATGTCCTTGCCGTCCACCATGCCTTTCCAATGGAGGATTTTGACGGCCTTGAGGCCGAGTTGCGCCAACAAGTCACGGTCGCGATCCTGCCGTTCCCGAATGAGGTCGGCGATTTCGGATTCATCCGGCGCATTTTCGAGCATCCGCTCCGCGGCCGACCGGTCCGCAAGCATGGCAGAAGCGCTTTCGATCAGTTGCGCAACCCCATACAGTTTATAAGCGAATCCCGGCGCAGCCTGGAATTGCTCCACTGCGTCCTTCAACCGGGCAGTCTCCAATTCCAGTTTGTTCTTGTGGGTGTCTGTCGGCGTATCGCGGTAATCGAAGTAAGCGTAGCAGGTCTTGATGTAGGCGTTATTGGTCAGGATCAGCAGTCGGGCCAGTTCCAGTGATTCCAGAACGCGCGCGGCGACCTGCTGATCATCAAACGCCGGCGTCGCCTCCTTCCCCATCGCCAACATCCGCTCGACAAGAGAAAGCCCCAAGTCGATATGTTGAATCGCGTCGGCCATCGCTGGCTTGGACGGCAGGTGGATGTGTTGGTGAAGCCACTTGAGATGCGCTTTTCCGTGGTCTAAGGCGGGAAACCCCTGGACCGGAAAGGTGGTGAGGCGCAGTTGCGGCAGCGTGTTGCCGCGAATGGATTCCGCCACGGGCTTTACGTACAGCCCATGCTTGTACGCTTCGCCGGAAAGCATGATGACCTCCCCCATGGTCTTGGCGGCATCGCGCCCGAAGTGTATCGCGGCGAAATCCTCAGCAATCCTTCGCGGGTCTTCAAGCGGGTCCCAGGACATCCGAAACGCCGTGTACGCCGTCAGTTCGTTCGACCCCCATCCGTCGCTTCCTTCGGACCAGAAATGGGACCCCGCGATGTTGCTTTCCCGGTCGCGCCACAGGCGGTCAAAGCCCTCGCGAAAGTACAGCCCGGGGAAGGTGGGGAAAATGTTGACGCCCGCCTGTTCATGGTAGTTCATGGGGGCAAGGAGAACCAGCATCTTGTGCGGGGTCAGGTTGAAGGTCGGGTTGATGGGCTGATAGAACCAGCGGTCGCCGAGGGTCAGGTAGGGAGAGAGATACAGGTTATCCGTCGGCGCCTCATCCGTGAAGATGGCGCGGTACACATCGGGGTCCGAATGCTGCTCCGTCGTGTTGGTCACCCAGGTGCGGTGAAAATAAATCTTGTCAAACTCACCCACCACTACGTCGTGCATTTTGCGCAGGAACTGGCGATAGCGCCGTTCCAGCGGCCACCCGGCGACATCCGCCGGTTCATGCATGACGTTGTACGGAATCAGCGGCTCCGCCACGCGCGTGAGTTCGCCCGTGCGAATGCAGATGCCGTCGAGTTCCGGCATGGCGGTGAAAAGACGGCGGTATTTGTCCTGGAGCATGTCCCAGAGTTTGGGGTCCGACGGCGTCTGCGAAGCGCCGAAACGGCGCAGATCATCGGGATGACAGGAGAACTCATCCACATACGCGAGGTACTTCATGTGCAGCGCGTGGGCCAGGGCTATCAGGGGCTGCGTTTCCTCCCGGTTTTTCTCATTGGCGCTGCGCAGCGGATCGGAATCCCAGGACACAAGCGCGTTGCCGTCCACGCCAACCGCCCAGTTGACCGTGTAGCGCAGGGCCTGTTTCAGAGAGGATTCGCGGAGACCGCCCCCGGCGCGAATGCCCAGCGCAGGCGTGCGGACGAGGTTCAGTTCAGGCATTGCCTTGAAAACCCGAATCCGGTCCCAAAGCCAATACACGCCATACACATCGCCAACGACTGCGCCGCCGGCGACGACAATCGTGGTATTGCCCGCCGAATCGCGCACCGTTCGCATCTCAAAACCCTGCGGATGCGCGGCGCTTTTGAGTTCGACAATGCCGTCACGCACCATGGCGGCAACGAGCGCATTGCGTGCGGCGTCGCCGACCAGAATACGGTTGACGGAAGCGGGTCGCGCGCCATCGCTTTCAGTCACCGTGATGCCGGCCTGCGCGGCTGCGGATACCACATCAGCGATCGCGAGTCTCAATGCAGCATCATCGCGGTTGCCCTGCCCGGGAATGAGTTTCCATTGCGATGGTTCCTGCGCAAACCCGACCTGGAAAACACATTGCGCCATGAACAGTCCGACGCCTATCCCGAACACCAGCGATGACATTTTCATTGCTCCGCGTCCTTTTATTTGAAGTTCGGAAACAAATTCTGGTCAATTGTATCATCATATAATGTGGAACATGGATATGAAACAGAGTCCACTTGAGAATTTCAGACGAATCGTGAAACATGAATGCGCGGATTGGATTCCGTTTACGCTGGATGTGGGCGCAGCGCCAGGCATGACCGCACCGGTTATGCGCGTATTCCGCGAGAAGACAGGGGCGGACCGCCCGGAGGAGTTTTTTGACTATGATTTCCGAACGGTTTCGCTGCAAACACGTTTTGGTGGCGCCGATCCCGCAGCCCTGCATTCAGAGGTCGCTCCGGAAACGGTCTTCGATGAATGGGGTATCGGCCACTGGGCGGGCGGCGCAGCCGGAACTTACGAGAAGACTTTTCCACCATTGGCAAAGGCCGCAACTGTTGCCGAAATTGAAGCGCATCCCGCGCCCATCATAGATGCATGCGATGCTTCCAAGACGGTGGAAACCTATCGCGCGCGCGGTTATTCCGTCTTTGGTTACGCCGGCAGTATCTATGAATGGTCCTGGTGGCTGCGCGGCATGCAGCAGTTCATGATGGACCTCCTCGCCAACCCGGAAATCGCCGATGCCATAATCAGAAAAGTTACCGACTATACGAAACGCCTTGCGCTGGAATCCGCCCGGGCCGGTATGGATGTGCTCTGTTTCTATGATGACGCCGGCATGCAGACCGGGATGCAGATTGCTCCTGACCTCTGGCGTCAGTTCATCAAGCCGCGTTGGTCCGAAGTGCTTGATGCCGTGAGAAGCCGTTATCCGGACCGGGTGTTTTTCCTGCACAGTTGCGGCAACATTCATGCCATTATCCCCGACATTATCGAACTCGGATTCCACGTGCTGCATCCCGTTCAGCCCGAGTGCATGGATTTTGGGAAAGTCCGGCAAGCGTTCGGCCGCGATATCGTCTTATGTGCCACAATCAGCGCCCAGAACCTGTTCCCCTTTGGCTCGCCCTATGACATCCGGGAGTGGGTCGCCAACATGAAACGTGCATGCGAAGCAGACAACTGCGCCATTTTATGTCCATCAAATCTGATCCAGCCGGAAACGCCCTGGGAAAATATCGTAACGTTTGCTGAATCTGCGCGTGCCTGTCGAGATGGGTAAGTGGGCGCGCGCAGTGATGCTTTTCGCGGCAGGCATACCTTCGAAAATCAGAATATCGTCGAATTTGCTTCCAGAAAGTCCATGATCTCGTCAACATAGGCAAAACACAGGCATGTGCAGGTATCCGCCGCGCCGTAGTAAATGGCGAGGCGGCCGGTGGGGGCGTCGCAGATGGCGGCGCAGGGAAAGCAGACATTCGGCACGAAACCGGTGGTTTCATAAGGTTCCGTGGGAAATAGAAGGTACTTGTTCGTGCGGAACAGAACGCGGGAGGGGTTTTCCAATTCAAGCAACGCTGCGCCCATGCTGTACACAAAACCGTTGCAGGTGTTGCAGACCCCGTGATAAAGCAGAAGCCACCCTTTACAGGTTTCAATGGGAACAGGGCCTGCGCCCACCTTTGTGCCCTGCCACCACTGCCCGCCGGCGCCCATGACAAATCGGTGCCGTCCCCAGTGAATCATGTCGGGGCTTTCGCTCACATAGATGTCGCCGAACGGCGTGTGGCCGTTGTCGCTGGGGCGGCTCAGCATCATATACCGCCCATTGATCCGCCGGGGAAAAAGGACGCCGTTGCGGTTGAACGGAAGGAACGCATTTTCAAGTTGCTCGAAGGTGACGAAGTCCCGAGTGCGGGCGACGCCGATGGTCGGGCCGTGGTAGTCCGTACACCACGTTACATAGTAGATATCTTCCCGGGAATCACCTGATTTTCCAGCCGTTTCCTGGAACCTGCACACGCGCGGGTCATAGGTGTAGGCGGGGTGGGCGATTTCCGGGTCGCCACCCGTAAGGCGGATTTTCTCCTCTTCGATGCTCCAATGGATGCCATCCCGGCTGTGCGCCGCATGAAGCCTGGGCATGCTGTCCTTGTGCTCCACGCGCATCACCCCGGCGAAGCCGTCTCCGAAAGGCACGGCGGCGCTGTTGTAGATGCCCTGCGCGCACGGAATGGGATTGCGCGGAATGATGGGATTGCCGCTGTAGCGCCACACCACGTCTGTGCAATTTCGGGGCCGGTCTTCCCAAGGAAGATTCTCGACCGGCGCACCAACAACCATCTGCGGCGAAGACATGGCGATCTCCTTTCTGTCATGCACCCCGGATGCAGTTTCTATTCAATAGTCGCAGGAAAAAGGTCATTCTCTGCCCGTCTTGTCCAAGGCGCGCGATGACAGATCTTTGAAAAGATTCTCAAGTGTTGAGGAGGCATTGCCCAAGAGAAGAACGACATTATTCTGTTCGTAGAGGGGATTCTCAATGCCGGAGTAGCCGGGTTTGGTGTCTGCGTTGCAGATGATCACGCGTCTGGCTTTGTGGGCGTGGAGGATGGGCATGCCGTAGATGGGCGTGCCGACGGCGGTGTTTGCCGCCGGATTCACCACATCGCACGCGCCAACGATGAGCGCCACATCGGTTTGGGGGAATTCAGGGTTGATCTTCTCGATTTGGACCATTTTGTCGTAGGGGATATCCACATCCGCGAGCAATACGGTCATGTGGCCGGGCATGCGGCCCGCCACGGGATGAATGGCGAATTTCACGTCCGCACCCCGGCCTTCCAGCAATTCGTAGATGTCCCTGACCTGGCTCTCCGCCTCGCCCAGCGCCATCCCGTATCCGGGGATGATGACGACGGATTTCGCTTCGAGCAGCGCTTCCACAGGGTCGAAACCGGCCCGGTCGGCGGTGTCATTTTCCCCCGCCGCTTGCTCCATTCCCGCTGCACCAGGGCCTGCCGCGTGTTCCATTTCAACAGCCGCGTTCACACTATCCGCAGCGCCTTTGGCGACAGTGGCGCCCATCAGCACCTGCGCCAGTGATCGGTTCATTGCGCCGCACATGATGCGCGTCAGGATGAAGCCCGATGCGCCGACGATGGCGCCCGCCGCCACGAGGAATGCGTTATCCACCACGAAGCCGCAGATGCTTGCGGCGATACCGGACATCGAGTTGAGCAGCGATATCGTAATCGGCATGTCGGCGCCGCCCACCGGCAGGGCCAGCACCACGCCGGCCATCAGGGCGCATGCGCCAAGGGCCAGCATCCATACGGTCAATTCGACGCCGGTCTCCTGGCCGCGAAGCAGTACGGCCAGGAACAACAGGACAAGCAGCGCGGCAGCGGCAAGGCGAAACGTCAAGCGAATACGCACGGGCTGCTGCGGCAGGAGGCGGTGCAGTTTGCCTGCGGCGACGAGGCTTCCGCTCAGGGTGACACCGCCGACCGCGACGGCCAGCCCGCCCGTAACCTGGCTGGCGAACGCTGCCGCGTCGCTCCTGTCGCCGAACGCCACAATGGCCGTGAACATGGAGGCCGCGCCGCCCAGTCCATTCAACAGCGCCACCATCTGCGGCATTTGGAGCATGGTCACGCGCAACGCGAGGGCCAGGCCGATCACCGCGCCGGTGACAAGCGACACGACAATAATCGGCTGCGGCAGGATGTTGTTGCGCCAGAGAAGCAGCAGGATGGCCGTCAGCAGGCTCAGGGCCGTCAGGCGGTTCCCCCGAACCGCCGTTTCCGGTGTGCTCATCAACCGGATGCCCGCCAGGATGGCGGCTGCGAGCAATATTTCGACCCAGATAAACATGTCGGGCAATGTCCCCGGCCTTACCGTTTGGCGCGGAACTTCTTGAGGATGCGGTCCGTCACGACGAAACCGCCCGCCACATTGACCATGGCGAGAACAATCGCCAGCGCGCCCAAGAGCCGGTTGCCGGTGGCAAGGGCCGCAGCGGTCGCGGACAGCGCGCCCAGGACGGTCACGCCGGATATCGCGTTCATGCCGGACATCAGGGGGGTGTGCAACAGCGGCGGCACCTGTCGAATGATGCGGTAGCCCAGCGCCGAAGCGAGGAGAAACACTGCAAAAAGCGTCATCAGGCGCAAGGTGTCGCCCCTTTCTTTTCGGCGCACAGCGCCATGGCCTCCAGCGCGCCTTCGTGCACCACCTCGCCGTTCAGCGTAACCAGCGTCGGACCGATGATCTCGTCGCCGCGGTCGGCCCGCACATGGCCATCCTCCACCAGATACGAGAGGAAATGGAAGAGATTGTGCGAAAAGAGCCACGATGCGCTTCGCGGCATATACCCCGGTATGTTCTTGACACCGAGGATGGTCACGCCGTGCTTGACGACGGTCTTGCCGGCTTCCGTCAGTGCGCAGTTGCCGCCCTGGTCAATGGCGATATCCACGATGACCGACCCGGTTTGCATGCCCTTGACCATATCTTCGGAGACGATCACCGGCGCAATGTGCCCGGGCACCAGCGCGGACAGGATAACGATGTCCGATTGGGCCACGACATCCCGGATGGCTTCCTGTTCGCGCTTCAGCCATTCCGGGGGCAGGTCTTTGGCGTAACCGCCCTTGCCCATGGCGATTTCGGTGGGCACCCCCGTCTCGACGATTTGCGCGCGGAGGCTTCGGGCCTGTTCGGTGGCCTCGGGCCGGATGTCCGTGGCGAAATTGGACGACCCCAGCCGCTTCGCCGTGGCCAGGGCCTGAAGCCCGGCGACGCCCGCGCCCACGACGAAGACCTTGGCGGGGGACAGCATCCCCACGGCGGTGTTGGTCAATGGCATGAAACAGCCCAATTCGTTTGCCGCCATGATGACGCTCTTGTATCCGGCGATCGTGCTCATGGAGGTCAGCGCATCCATCGGCTGCGCATTGGTGATGCGTGGCACGCCGTCCAGGGTGAAACTGACGACGCCCTGCGCCGCAAGGTCCCGCACCATCTGATGATTTGCGGGCGAGGCCGGATGCAGGAACGCAACGAGCGCTTGCCCCTGCCGCATCATCCCCACTTCATGCCGGTTCCTGCGGGAGTCGAATTGCGGCTCCTTGACCTTGAGCATAATATCGGCGCGTTCGAAGATCGCATCGCTGTCGGGAACCATCTCCGCGCCGACGCGCCGGTAGTCATCGTCGGCGTGATGGGAATCCGCGCCGGCGCCGTTTTCAACAAGCACCTGCGCTCCCTCGGCAATGAATGCTGCGACTGTTTCGGGGATCGCCGAGACGCGGTACTCGTGTTCCATGATTTCCCTCGGAACCCCCAGGGTGATCCCTTCAAACCGCATCGTGCAAACCTCCACTTCCCCGTATTGCACTTACAGATGATAGTCGCCCGCCGATTCAGGTTGATACAGCAACTCCTCGATCAGAAATTCCGTCTTGCCTTTGGGCAACTCCACCTCGAAGGTATCTCCCACCCTGTAGCCCAGCATGGCCGCGCCCAGCGGCGCGAGCACCGAAATGCGGCCATTTTCCGGGGATTGCTCGGAGGGATACACTACGGTGCATTCCATTTTTTTCTGACTCGCCTGGTCTGTCAGGCGCACCCGCGAACGCATCGTAACCACGTCGTCAGGCGTTTCGATCGGGTCAAGAATGACTTGGGCGCGGCGGATTTCCTTGTCAAGATATTGGACATGCGGCAACTCCCGCTTGTCGGGAAATTCCTGCAATGTGGCCAGGCAATCCAGGAGCCGCTGCCTGTCCTGCGCCGTGATGAAAATCTGCTTTGCCATGTGTTTGCGACCTCCTGTGTCATTTCCCGAAAAGCCGGCGGTGATCAGCAACGACCATCCCTCTGAACTCCGGCTGAAATAGGCTTCGCCTCTCCCGTCTTTTGGAGCGCATGCACGGATATCACCCAAGAGGCGCTTCCTCAGCGCGGAGAAGCCCCGAAAAAACGCTGTCTATTTCATCAAAGACCTGTCTCAGGATAGGCATTTGCGATCATGACTGTCAAGAATCCCGGACTCCTCTCTGCGTGTTTTCCTTCGCCCTTGTTCCCGTCATTGCGAGTCCCACACCGCCTTCGGCGGCAATTCGTAACGGAAAGGAGACGCACTTTCTTAGCAGCCATTTATCCGGCACATGCAGCAAACGCAAGATGTCTATGCGCTGACATTGATGGACCAGTGACGGCGAGCAGACATTCTCGCACATGCGTTTTTTCAAGGGTATGCCACGCCATTTCGGACGCAATAGAGGACTATGGGCGACCCGGTGGTGGTAAAACTGTTCTCGCCGCCGATGCAATGGTAGAACTCGCCGTCGCTCGCATTGCCGAAAGAGGATCCCCCGAAGGAATAGGGGCCGCCGATGCAATAGGCAAACGTGCCGCTCGCCGCGCCGAAGGCCCCGCTAAAGGCCTCGGAGTCGCCGGTGCAGTTTATGAACGTACCGCTTGCCGTGCCATTATCACCGCCGCCAAAGGAGAAGGTTCCACCGGTGCAGCGGAGGAAGGCGCCACTGGCCACACCGCCGCCGCCAAAAGCATATTGGCCGCCGATGCAGTTGATGAACTTGCCGCTCGCCATGCCATAGGCGCCGAAGGCGTAAGCGTCGGCCGAGCAGTCTTCATAGATGCCCGCGTATTCCACCCCCGGCCGCATGCTCATATCGCTGGACCGAAATTCACAGTTGCGGATGCGCGTCCCGGGAGGGGACCCGACGCCCCCAACGCCCCAAGTGGCGTTGGGATAGTAGGCAAACACCATATCCAGGCCGCCGACCTGATGGAACACCAAATTTTCAATACGGACATTGCCGGCAGTCTGAATCAGAACGTTGTCAATGCAGCGAATATACTGATTTTCGCGGCCGGTGGAAAGACCAATGAGATCCACAAAGTCCGTGTCCATGGTGAGCGCTTCACTGCCGAGGTCATAGCGTCCCGGCGGCACGATTACGGCCGCGCGATTGGTGGCGCTCAACGCGTTTCCGAACGGCGTCAGCATTTTCGCCGCGGCATAGGCAGCGCGTAGGTTCTCACTGTTGGTCGTCGCATCCGAGGCCACCTCAACCACCACATAGGCCTCGGAACTCCTGGGTATCTTTGCGTCCAATGCGGCCTGTGTTGCCGTGCTCACGGGTTTGTCCAGGTCCGCCGTGTTATCCACATTACCCAAGCCCACCTGCGCCGCAGTCACAGCGTGGGGATTGGTCAAATCGCCGGTGTGCGCCGCCAAATCTGTATCATCGGCCTTGGCATCGAGCGCGGCCTGTGTTGCCGTGCTCACGGGTTTGTCCAGGTCCGCCGTGTTATCTACATTGCCGAGGCCGACCTGCGCCTTGCTCACAGCGTGGGGATTGCCCAAATTACCCGTATGCGCCGCCAGGTCTGCAGCGTCGGCCTTCGCGTCCAGCGCCGGTTGTAGCGGTTGCGTCACTCCGGCGAGATGGTTGAACTCCGTGTTGCTCACCGTGCCGTAGCCAATGCGGGCGGCGTCCACATACGCCACTTCCCCCGCCTCCAGCGCAAACGGCACGCTGTGCACCCGAATGCGGTCGGGGAAGATGTCATCCTCCGCATCCCCGTCCGGCGGCGTGTCGGTGTCAATGCCCAGTTCATACCACAACTGGGGCGCGGCCAGCGCCGATGCAGGCAGAAGCACCGGCAGGTTGAACAAGCCCTCGGGGGATACAAGCACCGACCCCGTCACATCCCCGCCCAGTTGGCTCCCGCCGGTTTCCGCGTCGAAGAAGCGGACCACATATGCCCGCGCCCCCGACAAGGGCGCACCGTCGGCGTCCATGAGCGCGCCGTGAATGTTCACTGTCTCGGGCGGGGTCGCCCATGCCGGCGCGCCCAGCGCCAACACAAGCGCCAGGAGATACGAGGTACATGGCCTGCAAGAACGTGTCAACAGGATTTCCATGGTTTTTCCCTCCTTGAGGTGTTTTCCACGGCGACCGACCGCGAAAACCGCAGTACCAACCGTATATCACTGTTTTCAAGGCATCTGCGTTTCGCGTGCCGCGGCCACCCTTATATGATTCTTCGCATTATACGCAAAACAACATCGCCTTTGCCGGGGAATGCCCCCTTGAAGCTCAGTGATCCCCAGTTTCTGGATCCCTACGTCATTGTTGATTCTCCAGGAGAAA
>CAZLII010000006.1:0-20872 GCA_964559065.1 uncultured Nitrospirales bacterium
GCCCCGCCCGCGTGGATGGGAGTGCATGTTGCCCCCGATCGGATTCCAATAGCGGATGCCATGCGCCGCCTCGTGGAAGCGGCGGGAGAAGACCCCGCCGCCGTCGCGCTCGCCGGCGGCGAAGATTATGAATTGATCCTCGCTGTTGACCCTGCCGATTTTGATGCGATGCAGGGGGCCTTTCAGGATCGCTTCGAAGTGCCCCTGACCGCCGTGGGCAACTTCACGGCGGAGTGGCAGGGCGCGCGTGTGCGCGGCGCCGCGCCGGAGAAAGCCGGTTACGACCATTTCGCGGGATAGGCGGCAAAGGACAGAAAGGACGACAAGGACAAAAGGGACAAAAGGGACAAAAGGGACGGAAAGGACACAAAGGACCCAAAAGATAAAGACGGCAAGGACAAGAAAACGGAAGGGGACTACAAGAATGGTGTCGTTTGCGTTGTCGCTGTCCCTTCTGTCCTATTTGGTCCTTTTTGTCCTTGTTGTCCTTTGTGTCCCTGTTGTCCTTTGTGTCCCTGTTGTCCTTTGTGTCCTTGCTGTCCTTGTCGTCCTTGTCGTCCTTGCTGTCTTTTTTCCTGATCACTGCTCCGGAATCGCGCGCGCCTCGATGATACGCTCGTCGAAGGACGGCGCGACCATGTGACCGGGCGGCACGACGAGAAAATCCTCGTAGTCCCAGACGCCATTGAGAAAATTCCGCACAAGACGCGTGTCGCCCTCAAGAAAATCGCACTGCCAGCCGAGCCATTCCGCGCAGATACGTGTGTAGTCGTGGAAGCCGTTGCTGCCGCCGACGCCGAGGTCCACATACGCGGCGTTGTTGTAGTTGCTGATCCATGTCTCGGTGGTTTCCATAAGGTAGCGCGCGCTTTCCTCGCCGTATTCCTCGACGTAGGTTTTCAGTGCGGCCTCATAGCGGTCTTTGCCCGGCATGGCGCTGTCCTCGATCCAGCCGGGGCTGTACCAATAGGTGCCGGGGTGCGCGTCGAAATAGGCGCGATAGCGTTCCTTGGACCCCAGCAGAAAGGTGATGCAGTCATGGGCGCGGACGCATACCAGCGGCGTATGCCGCGCGCGCAACCCCTGCAGGCCGTTGCTGCACAGGCCGTAGCCGATCAATAGCGCGTCATAGCCCCCGTCGCGGACGTCCACCGCCTGCTGAAGTTCCTCGCGCAGACGTTCCGGGGTATTGTGCAGCCCCTGCTTCAGAAAATGGAAATCGAAGACGTGCGGGGATTGCGCCGCGAAGTGGCACAACTCGCGCCACAGCACGTGGCATGCGATGACACAGAAGCGCTTGCGCTTGTCGCCGGCAATCGCGTCTTCCACGCGGCGTTTCAGATCATCGGCGCGCATGCGGCGGTCTTTCCGTGGCGGGATATTGAGGCATGTTTCTCAACGCGACGGTTACAGCCTTTCGGGGTGGGCGAAAATGAAGGGACCATAGCCGTTGGGCGCGCGGGGGTCGGGCAATTCGTTGTGCGCCATGTCGCGCCCGGCGGGCGCGCCCGGTACCTGATAGGGATTGTCCCGGTTGAATTTCGCCTCGCCCTGCTGCGACCGGGCGACAAAATGAAAGTCGAGTTGTCCGTTGTCATTCAGGTCGCGCGTCGCCAGGAAAAAGGCTCGCATCGCCGTGATATGGTAGAGGTCTCTGGCGGGTTCCGTGCCGATGGGGTCCGGCAGCAGGCCGAAGGTGCTCCCGCCCGGCCCCACGCTGATTAACACGAATGCGTCGTAATCCGAAGGCGGGAAAGTGATGTTGCGCAGCGTCGGATTGGCGGAATCCCAAGTCGTTGCAAGGAAGTCGCCGGTCTCGATCCAATACTGGCGCGCGCGCTTGAACTGGCGGGAATTCACCGGAATATAGACAAACGGACGCCGCGTCGCATCGAGTTGCTTCGCGACCTCATTCTGCAGATTGCTGCCGGTATAGCGCGTGGTGGGGAAGGTCACCACCTGTGTCGCAAGATTCTTCTCGCCGATCGGCAGGAACTCCAGCAGGCTCAACTGGTCGTCGCGGTTGGTGTCGTAGGATTGCGAAAACTCGTCATACAGCCCTTCATTTCCGTGTATTCGCAACAGCGCCGTATAGGGACGCAGAAAATAAAACGCATTGTCGTCGTTGATGGACTCCGGGCTTTCGTCGCGCATGCTCCACGGCACATACCCGTAAGCGGGGGGATAACTGTTGTGCTCGGTGTAATAAACAGTCATCGCGGTGCGGAGGTCAATCATGGCCGCCTGCATCCGGCGCAGTTTCGCCCGCTCCAGCGCGCGCGGCGCCGCCACTGCGATGAATCCCGCCAAAATGGCAATGATGGCAATGACAGTAAGCAGTTCTATCAACGTAAAGCCGGAACGTCGTTGGGCGTTCATGACATAGTCTCCCCGTGTGGTCGTGCGCCAGTTTTCTCAATAATAATACCATGATGCGTCGTTGCGGTCAATAAATTTCTCTTGCGCCCATGCGCGATAAAGCCTTGTCGAAAAAGAGGATACAGTTCAAACTGCGATAACTGCTCACCTGCCCAAGATGGGTTCCAATCTGTCGCGATATTCACAAATCCAGCGGTAAATGTCCTCAAGGGTGTCCTGGACCCCGTGCTCAGGTTGCCATCCGCTGGTAGCGGTGACGCGGCGGTGGTCGGTGATATACCAGGGGATGTCTGCCGGGCGGTCTTCGGGATCGCCGGTAATGGGGATGCGCTTGCCGGTGACCTCCTGGCAGAGCCGGGTGAGTTCGCGCAGGGAGAGGCTGCATTTCCGCCCGCCGCCGACGTTGACGCATTGGCCACGACAGGATTCCAGGTGTTCGATTTGGTAGAGCACAAGGCGCAGCAGGTCGTCCACGTGGAGCATGTCGCGCACCTGTTTTCCCGTACCGCCGTAGCCGATGTAGCGCAGCGCGCCGCCGTAAACGTGGCGCGCCATCCAAAGCACGACCACGCCCTGATCCGCCTTGCCCATCTGCCAGGGGCCGGTGATGACGCCGCAGCGGTTGATGACGCCGGGCAGGCCGTACATGTAGCAGTATTCGGCGATCAGGAGTTCCGAGGAGAGTTTCGTTGCGCCGTAGAGGGAGCGGACCCCCGCGAGCGGGAAGTCCTCGGCAATGCCGTGTTCAGAGAGGCCGGGGACATCCTGGTCGGTTGCCGGCTCCAGACGCTCCTCCTTTTCCACGTAGCGCAGCGCGCGCAGCGCGTCAAAGGGATAGACGCGGCTGGTGGACAGGAAAATGATGCCCGCGCCGTGCCGGCGGGCGTGTTCGAGCGCATTGACCGTGCCCGCGAGGTTGGTGTTTACCACATAGCCCGGCGATTCGCCGTAGCCCGCCAACACGGACGGCTCCGCGCTGCATTCGAGGATCAGGTCCGCCGGACCCGCCGCCTCTAGGTCTTCCGCGCAGCGGATATCGCCGTGCACGAAATCCACGCCCGCCGCGCGCAGCCGCGCCAAGTTCAGTTCCGAACCCCTGCGCCGCAGGTTGTCCAAGGCGACCACCCGAAGGTCGGACCGCCATTCTCGCAGCCCCACGGCCAGGCGCGTCCCGACGAAACCCGCGCCCCCCGTCACCAATACCCGCTTCACATCCACCGGCGGACAAGCCTCCAATTCCATAATCCGTTCCAACGCATCCTACACCAGCCCCCTGCGGTCTTCAAAATCCCCAAAATCCCCGGACTTATTGCGAATATGCAGGCCTGAAGACGGCCATCTCTTGCGTCATGCGATATCCCCGCTCGAGACGCGCGCCCCGTAGAGTCCAATCGTCACGCCGACGTTCCAGGCGTACGCCGCCGTGGTGGTCGGTGCGCCACACGGAGATACCGCGTGCGGCATAGTGTTCGAGCACACCCCTGCCGACGGCTTCGAGGCGCGCGGTCTGCGCTGTGGAGACCACGGCATGCGCCGGCGAGACCGCGTCCAGAAACGCCGCCGTACTTGACGTGGCGGAGCCGTGGTGCGGCACTTTGAGGATTTCCGCGCGGCAGTCCTGTGTCGCCAGCACACGCTCGCCGTCCGCCTCGACGTCGCCCGCGAAGACCACGTCCGGCCCGGCCCACCGCAGGCGCAGCACGAGCGAAGCGTCGTTGGGCGATGCATCGGGCCGCCAGCCGCGCGGCGGGTGCAGCACTTCCAGCGCGCCGCCGCGCAGTGGGATCACATCGCCGCGCGCGACGCGATGCACCGGCACGCCGCGCGCCGCGCACAGGGCCAGAAACTCCGCCTTTAACGGACGGTCGTCGGGCTCCGGGCCTAACAACACGGCGCCGACCGGCATGCGCCGCAACACGTGGAAAAGGCCGCCGATGTGGTCGCGGTCGGCATGGGTGACGACCACATAATCCAGCCGCCGCACGCCGTGGTGCCGCAGAAACGGCAGCACGACCCGCGCCCCCGTGTCGTTGACCTCGCTCATGTCGCCGCCGTCAATGAGCACGGCATCGCCCGCCGCCGTGCGGACCAGCGCCGCGTCGCTGTGGCCCACATCCAGGAAGTCCACAGCGTCGGGCTGGGTCCACGGCCGCCAGCAGACGCATGTTGCCGCAAGCAGTATCACCGCCGCCCCAAGCATACGCCGCCGCCGGACCGGCTCCGCCTTCCAAGCCGCATACCCCGCGATCAGCGCCGCCCAGTACGCCGCGACGGCCGCCGAACGCGGCGCGGCCAGGTGCATATAGGTCCCTGGTATCGCCGCGAAACGTTCTGCAAGAAAATATGCCGCCCCGGCCACCGGCTGCAACGCATGCCCGAAGAGCAGCGCCGCGGGCGGAAATACCGCCGCGCACACCGTCGTCACCAGACTCAACCACAACGCAATGCTCAAGAGCGGCACCATGATCAGGTTGATCAACGGCGCCGCCAGAGGAAATACGTAGAAATACCTGGCGACCAGCGGCAGCGGCAGCGCCTGCACGGCCAGCGTTGCGCTTGCGCCGCCGCGCAGCCACCACGGCGCCCATGCCAGCCCGGCGCGAAACAGATCGGCAAACACCAGGATCGAGGCCACACTGGCAAAGGACAGCACGAATCCGGGATCAAAGAGGTGCGCGGGTTGCAGCGCCAGCAGGATCATCGCCGCGACCCCCAACGCATTCGGCACGTCAGGCTCGCGATCAAAACAGTCCGCGGCGAGATAGACCGCCACCATGATCGCTGCGCGCAACACTGACGCACGCGCCCCCGCCGTCAACGCAAACAGAAACACCCCGGCGATCACCAGCACGCTGCCCAGCCGCCGCGAGGGGATTGCGCGCCGCGCGAGAAAGTGCAGGATCAGAAAAACGATGCCGACATGCACGCCCGACACCGCAAGAATATGCGCCGTGCCGGAAGCGACAAAGGACTCGTAATGCTCCGGCCGGATGTACTGGCGCTCGCCCAGCCATATCGTCAACACGAAAGGCAGGGCGTCACGCGGTACGGCCCGCGCCAGACCCTCCGCCTCCCATTGACGCAGGCGCGACGCCCAATACGACGGACTCCAGCGATTCACGCCGATTTTTTCCGGAGCGGTGCGTCCCATGCGCAGCGCGCCATGTACCCCGCGCGCCCGCAGCGTATCTTCGATGTCGCGCAACCCGTGATTCACCGGACCCAGCCGGTGCGACAGCGTGCCGCGCACCCGCACCCGGTCCCCGCTGTACAATGGAAACTCCGGTCGCCCCCACCACACCTGCACCCGCCCCTGCATCGGGTGCGCCATAGCCCCCTCGCCGATTCGATCCACGTCGAGCACAAAACGCACCGCGCCCCACCCCGGAAGATGAACCCCCGGCTGGCGGACATGGCCCTCCAGCACATGCATCGCCTGCGGGTGCGCCAGGCTGTAACGGCTGAGCGCATCATCCCCCCGATGCTCCCCCCGCACCTGCCACAACACCGCTCCCAACGCAAGAAACGCCGCCATAGGCATCGCCGCATCGGCGTAGGGCATGCGCCGGGGGAGCAGCCAGGCGAGCGGGGAAAGCAAAAGGAGCAACACAGGCCCCCAGAATCCCGGTACCCAACCTTGTGCACCGGCAAAGATGCCCCCCGCAAGCGCCATCGCGGCCCACAACAACGGGCGCTTCACGGCAGCCTCGCGCCGTTACTCAGAACAGGCCGCCGCCAAACAGGCCGCCGCCGAACAGCCCCCCGCCTGTCGTGCCGCTGCCGGACCCGAATATCATCAGCAATACTTTGGACAGCCCGTCCAGAACCACATACACCAATCCGAGCGCGTTGCTCACCGGAATGCTGATCAGCAACCCGCTTATCGTACTGTAAAGACTCGAAAAAACCGTTCCCAGCATGGCTGTTCGCTCCCGGGTGATACACGTTGCGCCCTCCGGGCGTGCCGCCGCCCGAATAGCAGTTTCTTCCACTATGGTAAGCGCTGCGGCCCGCCGGGTCAAGCCGCCACAAATGTCAATAACAGGGCGGCGGTCAAGGTGTTCAGGCGCAGGGGGATTTGTATCTGCGCAAGAATCCATGACTCGTCATCCCTGGTGCTTCACGCGATCAGGCTGGCAAAACGCGCCGATGCGCGGGCAATGGCCTGGTGTTCCGGCGCAGCCAATGCCGGGTCCGCGGCCAGTAATGCCTGAGCGTCTCGCCGGGCGCGGTCGAGCAGGCGCACATCCCGGATCAGGTCGGCGACGCGGAGATCGCTCAGGCCCGCCTGCCGCACGCCGTAGAACTCGCCCGGCCCCCGCATTTCCAGGTCCGCCTCGGCGATCTGAAATCCGTCAGCGCTGGCGCACAGAATTTCCAGGCGCTTCCTCGCCTCCGGCGTGCGGGCTTCGCCCAGGAGAAAACAATGCGCCTGGTCCGCGCCGCGCCCCACGCGGCCCCGCAACTGGTGCAGTTGCGTCAAACCGAACTGCCCCGCGTCTTCAATGATCATCGTCGTCGCCTTCGGCGCATCAATGCCGACCTCGATGACCGAGGTACTGAAGAGGACATCAATCTCACCCCGTTTGAACGCGCGCATGGTCTGGTCCTTTTCCAGGGCGTCGAGGCGTCCGTGGATGAGGGCGCAGCGCAATCCCTGAAACGGCCCCTCAAAGAGGTCTTCGTAATGGCGGAAGAGCGGGGTCAGGTCTTCGCGGCGCTCCGATTCCTCGATCAGCGGGCAGATGATGTAGGTCTGCAGACCCGCCTCGGCCTGATCGCACACATATCCATACAACTCTTCCACTTTTGCCGGGGGAATCTTGCGGGTCTTCACCGGAAGGCGGCCCGGCGGCAGTTCGTCAATCACGCTGACATCCATCGCGCCATAGACGGTGATGGCGAGCGTGCGCGGGATGGGCGTGGCGCTCATCTGCAGGATGTCGGGATGCAGGCCCTTTTCCGAGAGCGCGTTGCGCTGCAGCACGCCGAAGCGGTGCTGTTCGTCAATCACGACGAGACCCAACCGGTGGAATGTCGTGCTTTCCTGAATCAGCGCCTGGGTGCCCACCACCACGTCGGCATGGCCGGCGGCGATGCGGTCGCGCGCGGCCTTGATGCCGCGCATGGACCCCGTCAGCAGTTCCACACGGAGACCGACCGGCTCCAACATGTCGCGCAGGTGAATCAGGTGCTGTTCCGCGAGGATTTCCGTCGGGGCCATCACGGCGGTCTGGAACCCCCCGTCCGCCGCCGCCGCGATGGCGTGCAGCGCCACGACAGTCTTCCCGCAACCCACATCGCCCTGCACCAGCCTGCGCATGGGCCGGGGCGAGGCCATATTGTCCAAGACCTCGGCGACCACCCGTTCCTGGGCTGCCGTCAGCCGGAAGGGCAACGCCTGCCGCACGGCTGCGAGATGCGGGCCGTCCACCCGGTGCCGCCAGCCCTTTTCCTCGTGGGCGCGCGCTGCGCGGTCCCGCAGCACCCCCACCTGGATGGCAAGCAGTTCCTCGTAGGCGAAGCGGCTCCGC
The DNA here is from genome assembly GCA_964559065.1 of uncultured Nitrospirales bacterium. GTDB lineage: Bacteria > Hydrogenedentota > Hydrogenedentia > Hydrogenedentales > CAILVY01 > CALEDJ01. The sequence goes on from CAZLII010000006.1 coordinate 7,914, forward strand.
GCCGCCTCGCCCTGCGGGAGTTCGTCCGGAAAATGCGCTTGTACCAGCGCGTCGGCGATGGGAGGGAAGCCGTGGGCGGCCAGCAGGACCGGGGGCAGCGTCTCCCCCACTTCCGCCAGACAGTCCAGCGCGTGGCGCACCCAACGCCGCAGCATGCGCTGCGTGACCCCCTCGGTTAGCCGGTACACCGGTACGATGCGGCCCGTGTTCAGCACGTCCTCCTGGTCCCCGCTCAGCAGTTCATATTCGGGATTCTTCAGGCACGGTCCCTTGTAATTGCCGACCCGGCCCGTGAAGACGCCGCGCGCGCCCGGCCGAAACGCCGTATTCGCCATGAAGCCGCGTCCGAAAAAGGTGGCCGTCATCTCGCCCGTCGCGTCGCGCAAGTGGATCAGCGCCATTGAATTGCGGCCGCGCAGGCGGATGTTGCGCGCGCGGACGATTTCCGCCTCGATGGTGATTTCCGCGCCGTCCTTGGCATCAGTGATGGGCGTGATATGCCGCCGGTCCTGGTAGGCGCGCGGCAGATGAAAGAGCAAATCCCGCAGCGTGGCGATGCCCAGCGCGTCCAGCAATTCCAGACGCTTCGGCCCGATGCCCGGCAGGCACGCCACGGTGGCGCCAAGACTCAGCCGAATACCTTGGATTCCCGCCGTTGCCGGGACATTATTGTCGTTACCCATATCCATTCAGCGCGCCGGGGGATTTTATCCAGAAGACTCTTTCCAAGCATTTTCTGCTTCAACCCTGCGGATACTTATAGCGCCCCGTATATAAATCGAACAGCGTCCGGTAATATTTCATGAAACGATCGGGCTGCTCGTTGTACTGGATTTCCGCGAGACAGAATCCCTGGTAGTTAATACTTTTCAATAAATCAAAGAGTTCCTGCCACGGATACTGGTAAATGCCGATCTCCGTGATGTGCACCAATGAGATCCAGTCTTTGAGCAAATCGAAGTTGCTCTTGATGCTGCCCTGCGCGTCCTGTTCGCCGGTGTTGGAATTCCAGCAGACCAGCGCGTTGGGGTGGTCCGCCGCCAGAATCATCTTGCGGATGTTCGCCGGGTCCGCCGAACCGCCGCCGCCATGCACTTCCATGCGGACCTCCACGCCGAGGTCCGCCGCGAACCGCGCCACTTCGCCCATCGCCTTGCCGATGCGCTCACAGGTGACGTCGGGGTCCTCGTCCGGGAAAAGCCGGTTGGGCCGCACCTTGATCCCCGGCGCGCCCACATCCGCCGCCAGTTGCGCATAGGCCTTGCTGCCTTCCACATGCCGCCGCACCTCTTCCGGGTCCTTCGAATGATACTCATAAACGGACCCCAACCCGGCGATGGCGATCCCCGAATCCTCGAATATCTTGCGCACGTCCGCGCGTTGCGCCTTGCTCAGTTCCAACTCCACGCCGTGCGCGTGCGTCGTGCGCAATTCCACCCCCTCCAGCCCCACCTCTTTGCAGAACGCGATCAGGCGCGGACAATCCATGTCCTTGCCCATATTGTAGGTCACCATCCCCAGTCTCATGCATTGCTCCTTCGCCTCATGCGCGGCGGCGGCCGCCGCCGCGGTCTGACCCGACACCAAGCCCTGTCCCATCCCGGCGCCAATCCCCAGCGCCGACGATACCTGCAGGAAACGTCTCCGCGTCAATTTATCCACATTGCGCTCCTTCTCCTGGGTTCCCCGCGCGGCGTGCAGGTGCCGCCGGCGGCCTCCCCCGTTGCTCGCTCCATAGTCTGAGCGTACGGCGCGGCGACGTCAACCTTTCTCGTTGTGAAGCACCGGGAGAACACAGAAACATATTAATTCATTGCACCGCACCCACGGTGCACCGCACCCGTGCGGAGCTCCGCACCGGAAGATCCGATGCGAGACTTGTCAGCGGCCAAAACAGTAACTAAAAGCGTCGCACATTGCATTACACCGCGGGGGCGGTGTAATGAGGTTTATGACGCATATCATTCCATATCTGACTCATCTTGTACATGTAAGTCCACATTTTTCTTGGCTTTATCAATTTGTTCGAGAAGAAATCGTAGTTTCCTGCCGGTATTTGTAAGACTGTAGAATGCAACAGGCTCTTCCGCACTCGTGTCATCTCTTCGAAAATCCGACGGTAAAATACGTCTCCTAACGAAATGAAAGTCTTGAAGAACCCGTGTTAAACGAAATAGCGCATTTGCAGGGATTCCTCCAATACTTGGCACCCGGAGCCTGATAACTTGTTCATCATTATCTCCAAGGGCCCAGTCGAATAACTCGTACTCAATGCCCTCTTGTATCCACGCGCCATCGAGATAATTAAGCACATCCAGCATAGTGCCAAAACTCTTGATGGGTGACTTTGCAAAGAATTCTATTATCCGCGCATCTGACAAGTTACTGATTTCCATTATTCACATTCCTCAAATTGCAGTTCATCGTAAGTTTCTGCCATAGAACGCCGACGACACCTGTAGGGAACGTCTCCGCGTCAGCATACATATTCCTTTTTCAATATCTAATGGCTTTGTTGTTCCTATACATTAACATTTGTTGCAGCGTGTTGAATACTTTTTCCTGTAATTCCTCGTCCGCAGTGCGATATTCAATCAATTCCCTGAGACGCTGATCGCGCTGTATGACAAATTGTCCAAATTCCTCTTCCAGACGCTTGCACTCATCAATCTCGTGTGGTATGCGCACAAAACCCCAGCGTTCGGTATTGGCGACCATCGCACACAACGTTTCCTGGCCGGGGACGAGCATCTCAATAATCTTTATTGTCTTTTTCTTTGGTGTTACAAACCGTACGCCGTGCGGCACAAGAATATCCTCATAGACTTCGGCAGTCCCTTCCATCGGCACTGGATAGGCGTCAAAAGGTTTTGAAAAGTCGCGAAAATGAGAGTCGTAATACCTCAGCCAATGACCTTCTTTGTCTTTGATTTCCTGAATAATCTGCGCGGCAATATCTTCAGGGCTTGCAGAACCTCTTCTCTTGGCCCGCTTCTTGTTCTCAATGGCCCTTTCTTCCTTCTGTCGCGTCCATTCGAAAAACGCGCCCAAGTATTTGTAAAGTTCATCAATAAGCCGCTTTCGTTCCCGTTTGGAACTGACGCCCATCATTTCGAGAACGGCATCATCCAATTCCCGCCGGTCAGGCATATCAAGTTCGCATTCATCGGACAGTTCCTTGAGTTCATCATCCTTTCCCGCCAGGCTATACGCCATTTCACGCATGCGCTGCTCGGACAAAAACTGGAGAGGAGCACGCGCTTGCATTTGTCGGAATTTTTCAGATACCAACTTCTTTTTGGACACAGATGCTTTTCGGACATCGGGAACAAGCATCATATTTACATCAATCACTTCTGTTTTTAAATTTCCTTCCACACCCACAGGTCTACCATATTGGTATTTGGATAAAACAATAAGGCTCGAATTGAGAATTCCGGCTAATACTTCCGGAGATTCACCTTTTGCAGATATATCAAACAGATTATGATTGCATATTAAACTATATGAATTCATCGGAACAACGTGTTTATACTGTTGCGCCATAGGCCAGAACAGCGCACCACGTTTGTGTCCTGTCAAATCATACCATTCTCGTTCAGCAGTGGCTCGGGACGAACAGGTTGAACCTTTATGGACCCCTTGGTTTTCTCCCCATTCGATATATTTCAGGACATAAGTGCCTTTCAGTGCCTTTTTCTTCTTATTCACGAGCAATATGTAGCGCGAACAATCTTCAGGTTCGACAACAAATTTGGAAACCTCCATAAGGCTGTGGACTTCCGGTTCCAGGTACTTGGATTCAATGGGATGGATTTCTCCCCGGCCCTCGCCGCATCGAACAAGTTTCACGCGCCCTGATTCCACTTCACGGCGAGAGGCGCCATAGGTGAACTGAAATTCGCTTGGCAAAAGACAGGCATTGAGACATTCCCTACTGCAATCCTTGGGAAAGAAAAAAGAATCTTTTCCGCTTGTTATTCCCCTGCGTATTTCGGCTATATCACCCAATGGGACCAATTTATCACTAAAACGGTCCAACAGATTAAACCACAAGTCAGGCGCCCTTAAGTAAATTCCCCATTTGCCGCCGTAGTATTCACTGGCGCCATTTTGATCTTCGCAGTTTTCTTCGTCAGATTCCGCTGTTTTTCCCATGATAACGCCGAGTTTAACACCCTGTTTCCACAACTCTCCCTGCCTTACGAGCCGTGCGCGGAAACGGTCTGTCACAGTATTTTCGGCGAGAGACAGGATTTCGTCACGGAATTTATTGGCGGCGCATACCGCGCCGGCCGTTGTGCCGTCATGTGAAAGTATTTCAGCAATCGGGCGTCGCAGTTGCACGAAGCGCACGACATTATTCATGCGTTTGGCGTCATCTTTTTGTTTTCGGAGGATCGTAACGGTGGTTGTCACCCTGGCGCCGACAAACCAAGGCTCTTCGACGCTTTCAAAAATGGCGATGATTTCAAAGTTACGGAGAATCCAATCCTGAAGGCGGAACCCATATTCCACATCAAGCCACTGGCTTGACGTGAGAAAACACAGGTATCCCTCATCCCTGAGAAAACTCGCGGCATGCGGCCAGAAATAGCAGTGTATATCGCTGCGCCCGGAAAGCATTGCGCCGCTTTCTTCTCTGACAAGGTGCTGATAGTATTCCTTGGTTCCAGGTTCAGGCGCTTTCCCTTTGGATTTACGGATGAACTCTTGGCGTATATAAGGGGGATTGCCGACAACCGCATCTATTTGCGGGATGACTACTTCCCGATGTTGGAGTTTCCCAAGCCCCTTGCTCTTGGGCTTCTTGGGGAGTACGATAAAGACCGTGTTGGAGGCAACGTCAAAAAAGTCGCTGCGAAGGATTTGCGGGTAATTCTCATCCTCCACCAATTCACGGGTGGCCAGGTTGATGGTGGTCAAATGCGTAGCGAAATGTGAGGTATCTACGCCGTAGAGGTCGTAAAGGCGTTGTGTGTGCTTTCGGGAAGGGTCCAGTTCCTTTTTTCGCGCATAGGCGCGAACCAGAAAGGTACCGCCGCCGCATGCAGGGTCCATGACGGATTCATTTCCCTCCCGGATGCAAAAACTGTTGATAAGGTCCACAACTTCAACCCGGGTGTAGAACTGTCCATACTTCCTGCGTTCCTCCGGGGCAATCAATCGTTCAAAAATATTGCCGATTACCTCATAGTCAATTTTCGAGAAGTCGAAATCATGAATCTGATTGATCAGAACCCGCCAATGGTCAACCGCTTTGTCCGAATAGAAAGGAATTCGATGGCCAATGGAAAGATGCTCCTCGCCGAAGACGGTTTCATAATCCCCGGTAACGGTCTTGGCCTTGGAAAAGTAGGTCTCCAAATGCCAGCGGAGCCCCTCCCCGGTAGCAATGTGATCGGGGACGATCATCTTCTCCATGGCTGTGCCCTTGCGCTTCAGAAGCGCCTCGTAAAAGACCAACCTGTTGACAAGCGCGTAGCAGCAAGATTTGGCCGCGCGTTCCAGGTTGTCCCGGATGCCTTCGGCATCGTCAAGAATGAGCCATCCCTGCTCATCCCGCATCCACGCATCCAATTCCAATTTGTATTTTTTCTTTTGATACCTTTCCGACAACTCCTCTATAGTCATCATGATAGGCATTTTGAGGGAGGATTCGAGCGCTTCAATAAATTTCTCATCGGGCGACTTGTAGGATATCGGCAATGTCCCCTGAAGAATCCGTGCGACCTCATGGAGGAACTCCATGAGCCATGACCTTATCTTTCCAAGGGTTATTGGGTTCTCCAATTGGCTTTCGTTGTTGACATTGGTGACATCCCATGTCATGTAGTTGCATTCACGCAACGATGTCTTGCTGGAGGATGTTTCCCACAAGACGCATTGATTCACGTTCCAAGTGAAGAAAAAACGCACTTGGGCGCGCTGGGCTTTCTTGCGCGCATCGTCAACCACCGCGCTGATAAACGGGGTGCTTCCGTCTTGCCGGTAGGGAAGTTTGACTTCTCCTGTCAGGCATGGTCGCCGTTGTTTGTCCAGTAGCGTGATATCCCGCCGTTTCTGGGAGCCTGCTCCGCGCTGTTCGCATTTGGCGCGTTCAAAAGGCAGATCGGGTTCAATGCGGAGCAGTTCGTTAATCCAACTCGCGACGTCGGCTGTAAATTCCCACTCTGTCATAAAGAACCCTACTTGTCCTTGATCCTCACGGCATCCCACCGGGATGGCATCGGTGTTCTGACGCCCCGAAGGCGTCTCACCAGCGGCCATCTGTTTCGCGTACACTGTACTTTGATGCCCTATGATATCGCAAGAGGCGAGGACAATTCCCTACTCGGATGATCTGCTTGAATCCAAGGTCCCCTGTTGGAAAATCTGCCATGTCATGTAGCAGATTCCGGACATTTTCATGACCATGCCAAGAAGTGATACAATACATCCCGTTGCAGGCGGAGCGCCTCATAATATTACATTACACCGCAGGCGCAGGACAGCGCCCGTCATTTCTTTTATGGCGTGCATCAAAGCATTCAGCACGCATTTGGTGTGACGAGCGGAACAATCCGCCCTTGGGTCTATCGCACAATTCCCCTTTTTCAGGGGAGCGCGAAGAGCCGGGAGATATAAGATCAGGAATTATCCCAAAGATTTCCTGGTTTATTTCATCAATCGTCAAAGGCGGTGCAGGGCAAGCGCCAAATGTAAGGACAGGATGAAAGAGCGCATGGCGAAGAACATTTATGAGAAAATCTGGGAGGCGCATGTGGTGTGCGCGCCGGAAGGCCAGGACACGGTGCTGTACATTGACCGGCATTACGTGCATGAGGTGACGTCGCCGCAGGCGTTTGAGGGATTGCGGCTGGCGGGGCGCAAAGTGCGGCGTCCGGAATTGACCTTTGCGACGATGGACCACAACATCCCCACGACCGACCGGTCGCTGCCGATCCGGGACCCGCTGTCGCGCACGCAGGTGGAGACGCTGAAGGCGAATTGCGCGGAGTTCGGCATCGCGTGCTTCGACATGCACGACCCGCGCAACGGCATCGTGCATGTGGTCGGTCCGGAACTGGGGCTGACGCAGCCGGGCATGACGGTGGTCTGCGGCGATTCGCACACCTCGACGCACGGCGCGCTGGGCGCATTGGCGCACGGCATCGGCACGAGCGAGGTGGAGCATGTGCTGGCCACGCAGACGCTCTTGCAGAAGAAGTCGAAGACGATGGAGGTGCGGGTGAATGGCGCGCTGCCCCACGGCGTCACGCCGAAGGACGTCATTCTCGCCATCATCGGCAAGATCGGCACGGCGGGCGGCACGGGCCATGTAATTGAGTACACCGGCGACGCCATCCGCGCGATGAGCATGGAGGGCCGGATGACCGTCTGCAACATGAGCATCGAGGCGGGGGCGCGGGCCGGCTTGATTTCACCGGACGAAACGACGTTCGCGTATCTCAAGGGACGCCCCTTTCTGCCGCAGGACAAGTCGTGGGATGAACTGGTTGCTTCGTGGCGACAGTGGGCTTCCGACCCGGGCTGCGCATATGATGCGGTGGTGACGCTTGACGCCTCGGAGATTGAGCCGCAGGTGAGTTGGGGCACATCGCCGGGCATGGTGACGGGCGTGCGCGGGCGCGTGCCGCGTCTTTCGGAAATCGCCGACGCCAATGCGCGCCTCGCGGCGGAAAAGGCGTTGCAGTACATGGGCCTAGAGGAAAACATACCGATCGCGGAGGTCAAAATCAACAAAATGTTCCTGGGGTCCTGCACCAACGGGCGGCTGGAGGATTTGCGCGCAGCCGCAAAGGTTGCGAAGGGCTACAAGGTCCATCCGTCCATCGAGCAGGCGCTGGTGGTGCCGGGTTCCAACCAGGTGAAGCGGCAGGCCGAGGCCGAGGGCCTCGATGTGATTTTCAAGGAGGCGGGCTTTGAATGGCGCGAGGCGGGTTGTTCGATGTGCCTGGCGATGAACGACGACCGGCTGAACCCCGGTGACCGCTGCGCCTCGACGTCAAACCGCAATTTTGAAGGCCGCCAGGGCAAGGGCGGTCGCACCCACCTCGTCAGCCCGGCGATGGCCGTGGCGGCGGCGATTATGGGGCGTTTCGTGGATATCCGGGAGTGGGAATACAGGTGATTGTCGTTGCACCGCGGGAACGGTGCAACAAAGGCGAAAGGAAAAAGCGCGCGGGCGACCGGCAAGGCGGCCCGCCGATGAGGATGACAACACATGGAACCGTTTGTGACACTGACCGGCATCGTCGCGCCGCTGGAGGCGCTGAACGTGGATACGGATCAAATCATCCCCAAGCAATTCCTCAAGCGCATCGAGCGGACGGGCTACGGCGACGTGCTGTTCTACGACTGGCGCTATCTGGACGACGGCAAGACGCCCAATCCGGCTTTTGAGATGAATGCGCCGCGTTACAAGGGCGCGAGCATTTTGTTGGCGAAAGACAACTTCGGCTGCGGCTCCTCCCGCGAGCATGCGCCGTGGGCGCTGCATGATTACGGGTTCCGCTGTCTGCTCGCGCCATCTTTTGCCGATATTTTCTTCAACAACTGCTTCAACAACGGCATGCTGCCGATCGTGCTGCCCGAAGCGATGATCGAGACGCTCTTCCGCGAGGTGCGCGCCCGGGAGGGATACGCGCTCACCGTGGACCTGCCGTCGCAGACCATCACCAAACCCGACGGTGGCATGATCCCGTTTGACATCCATCCCTTCCTCAAGGAACGTTTATTGAACGGATGGGATCAGATTGGATTGACCCTGCGTTTCGAAAAGGAAATCGCGGACTACGAGGCGCGCCGGCGCATCGCATAGCATCGGCGCCCCGAAAACGCCGCGCAGAGTGGGAGGTATGCCAACATGCCAAGGTACACCTACCAGGTTATTCACGACGATGGGACCGAAGGCGAAATCTTCGAGGTGGTGCATCGTATGAGCGACCCGCCGCTTACCGAGCACCCGGAAACCGGCGAGAAGGTCGTGCGCATATTCGCCCCGCCCCATATCGCCGGATGGGCCAACGAGCGCGTACATAAGCAGGCCACCAGCGACAAGAACCTGGAGCGTCTCGGATTCACCAAGTACGTGCGCAGCGGCAAGGGCCAATATGAAAAACGCACCGGCCAGGGACCGGAACACATCGCCGCTGACTGAAGCGCGGTCTCGTCTCGTCACATCCGCTCCTGCGGTGTGACGCAGCAGTCGGGCGCTCTGCGCCCGGTACATCGTCAAGATATCTGCACTTCAATCGCGCCATGTCGGTCTTGCTGCGCCAATCACGTCCTTGAACGCCCGGTGCAGAGCGGCTTGTTGCCCCGCTGGTAAAACCTAACGCGGGAGACAAAAGACCGTTTTTGGGGTTTTGCTTTTCTCATAATTTCCACAAAATCCCTTGATTTTTCGGGAATTTCACCTTGATTGCGCCACCCAAACATGCTATGATTCAAGGTGTAATATAGGCAGCAGCGGGGAAACGGCGCAGTGGACGCAACCGCGGTCGTTTCCCTTTTTTTGATGATGCAACCATGCCGCGAGAAGGCGGGTTTTTGTTGCCTGCGCGCGGCACATCTCCCGGAGAACGGTGCAATGGCGGATGCGACGCTGACATGCGGATGCGATGCGGATATATCGGACATTCTGTCCCGATATCCACGAAATCAAGGGAGCATAATCCCTCTTTTGCAGGACATTCAGGAGCGCCTCGGGTATCTGCGCCCGGAAGCCCTGGACGCGCTGGAACAATGGCTGGGCATTTCGGCCAATGAAATCTACGGCGTGGCCACGTTCTACGCGCAGTTCCGATTCACGCCGCCCGCCGAGCATACCATTCACGTCTGCCAGGGCACGGCCTGCCATGTGCGCGGAGGCGCGCAAAACATGGCGGAATTACAGCAACTCCTGGACGTCAAGGCGGGGGAGATGACGCCGGACGGCCAATTCGAACTGGGGCGCGTGGCGTGTCTCGGTTGCTGCGCGCTTGCGCCGGTCGTATCCGTTGACGGCCATGTGTATGCGCGGGTCTCCCCGAAGAAACTCCCGGCCATTTTGGATGAATACTCAGGCGAACAGGAATCACAGTGATGAATCCGTTGGAACAACGCTACAGTGAAGCGCTTGCGGAGTGGCAGCAACTGGAAGACAGCGATTGTCCGGTGTTTTTTGTCGGCGCGGCCACGTGCGGGCGCGCGGCGGGCGCGGCGGACGTGCTGCAATCGCTGGAAGAGGAAATCACGCGGCGGGATATCGCCGCGCGGGTGGTTGAGGTTGGCTGCCTCGGCCCGTGTTTTCTGGAACCGCTGGTCATCGTGCACAAGCCCGGCCTCCCGCGCGTGTGCTACGGCAATGTCGGCGGCGAGGAAATCAAGACGATTTTCAACAACTACGTGCTGGGCAACGATCCCTGCGCGCAGTGGGCGCTCGGCAAGATGGGGCCGGGCGCTGTTGATGGCATCGCCGACCTTGACGCGCACCCCGTCATCCACCGCCAGGTGCGGCGCATCCTGCGCAATTGCGGCATCATTGACCCAGAGAACCTGAACCATTACCTGGCCCGCGAGGGTTATCGGGGGTTCCTGCGCGCCTTGGAACTGGGGCCGGAGAAGACCCTCGAAGAAGTGAAAAACTCCGGGTTGCGGGGGCGCGGCGGCGCGGGATTCCCCACGTTCAAGAAGTGGGAGTTCTGCCGGAGCGTCCAAAGCGACACCCGCTATCTCATCTGCAATGCCGACGAAGGCGACCCCGGCGCATTCATGAACCGGTCGCTGCTGGAAGGCGACCCGCATGCGGTGCTCGAAGGCATGCTCATCGCGGGTTTCGCCATGGGTTCCACACACGGTTACGTGTATTGCCGCGCAGAATACCCGCTGGCCATCCGCCGCCTGGAGACGGCCATCGCGCAGATGCGCGAACTGGGGCTGCTCGGCGAGAACATCCTTGGGTCGGGGCATTCGTTTGACATCAGCATCAAGAAGGGCGCAGGGGCCTTTGTGTGCGGCGAAGAGACCGCATTAATCGCGTCCATCGAGGGCAGGCGCGGCATGCCGCGCCCGCACCCGCCGTTCCCAGCGGTCAGCGGCCTTTGGGGCAAGCCGACCGTGATTCAGAACGTCGAAACATTGGGCAATCTGCCTTTGATTCTCCATAACGGCGCGGAGTGGTATGCGAAATACGGCAGCGAGGGCAGTAAAGGCACCAAGACCTTCGCGCTTGCCGGCAAGGTGAACCGCACCGGCCTGATCGAAGTGCCATTGGGCATGACCCTGCTCGACATCATCTACGACATCGGCGGCGGCACTTCGTCCGGCAAGCCGCTGAAAGCGGTGCAGACCGGCGGCCCCTCCGGCGGCTGCATCCCCGCCTGGAAGATGGACCTGCCCGTGGACTATGAGGCGCTCGCCAAAGAAGGCAGCATCATGGGGTCGGGCGGCATGATTGTCCTCGACGCGGACACCTGCGTGGTGGACCTGGCCCGCTACTTCCTGACCTTCACCCAGAATGAATCGTGCGGCAAGTGCCCGCCCTGCCGCGTCGGCACACGCGCCATGCTCGCCATTCTGACCCGCATCGCCGAAGGCAAAGGCGAGATGTCGGATTTGGATACGCTGGAGACCCTGGCCCATACGGTGAAAAACGGTTCGCTGTGCGGCCTCGGCCAGACGGCCGCCAATCCCGTGCTGACCACGCTACGGAATTTCCGGAGTGAATACGAAGCGCATATCAAAGAGAAGCAGTGTCCGGCGGGCGTCTGCCCGGCGCTCGTGCGGGCCCCGTGCATGTGCGGCTGTCCGGCGGGGGTATACATCCCCGGCTTTGTGTCGCTGGTCGGCGAGAAACGTTACGGCGAGGCCCTTCGTTCGCACCGCGAACGCAACCCGTTTGCGTCGGTATGCGCCCGTGTGTGCTTCCATCCCTGCGAAGACAAGTGCCGCCGCGCTACGCTCGATACGCCCGTATCCATACGCGGTGTGAAGCGCTTCATGGTCGAACAGGAAAAGAAGATTCAAGTGCCTGAAGTCCGTGAGAATCCCGCCAACGCCGCGCGCAAAGTCGCCATTGTCGGCGCGGGGCCGGCGGGGCTGACATGTGCGTATTTCCTTGCGCGGCTCGGTTACAAACCCGTCGTGTTCGAGGCGGAATCCACGCCCGGCGGCATGCTCGTGCAGACCATTCCGGCGTACCGGCTGCCGCGCGGGGAACTGAACCGCGAGATAGACATGATCTGCCGCCTGGGCGTCACTATCGAAACGAACAAACGGCTGGGCGAGGATTTCACCCTGCAATCCCTGCGGGAAGAGGGATACGAGGCGGTTTTCCTGGGACTGGGCGCGCCCAAGGGCGCGGCATTGAGCATTCCTGGCGACGATGCGGAGGGCGTGCTCGATGCGCTGCGTTTCCTGCGCGAATACAACATGACGGGGACCGCGCGCGTGGGCAAGCGCGTGGCGGTGATCGGCGGCGGCAACGCGGCGGTGGACGCCGCGCGCACCGCCATCCGGTTGGGCGCGCAGGAAGTGACGATTGTCTATCGGCGCACCCGTGATGAGATGCCGGCCTATGAAGAGGAAATCGCGGAAGCGGAACGCGAAGGCGTGCGGTTGTGGACGCTCGTGGCGCCCGTCGAGGTGCTGACCGCCAACGATCACGTTGTTGGATTGCGTTGTCGGCGCATGACGCTGGGCGGCTATGACTTGAGCGGACGCCGCCGGCCCAAGGCGGCTGAGGACGCCGCGTTTGACGTGGAAGTGGACCAGATAATTGCCGCCATCGGCCAGAAACTTGACGTGGCGGCGTGCTGCGACGGCGTCGAAATCAACGCGAATCCCTCCGGATTCCTGGAGGTTGACCCTCACTCCGGACAATGCAGTGTGCCGTGGGTGTTCTCCGGCGGCGATGCCGTCACCGGCCCGGCCTCGGTGGTCGAGGCCATCGGCGCGGGTGAACGCGCCGCCGT
>CAZLII010000007.1:0-20766 GCA_964559065.1 uncultured Nitrospirales bacterium
GTCTGTCAGACGGTCGCGCAGCAATAGCAGCAGCCCCAGCGCCAGCGCTGTCAGCGGCAGCGGGAATCCGGGCAGGTGGCGCAGGGTTCGCGACCATTCCTTCTCGAAGGTCGTCACCTTGTTCTCATCAATCTCCGTGGGACTCCAGTAGAGTACGGCGCGCTTGAGAACAAGGCGGAAAAATGCTCCGGGATTCTCGCGTATCCAGGCGCGCGCGCTGGAGACGAAATAATCCCGCCATTCCTGATATGTCAGGCGTTCCTTGCCCGTGCGCGCCGCGAGCGTTTCCATCATCACAGGGATATTGAACACGTTCCAACTGCCGTCAGGGACCAGCGTCCGCAGAGCGGGCGTATCCGGTGAATAACCGTCCGCGCCCTCGCTGTTGCCGATCATCAAACTGACCTCGCCGGTGTGGGCGATGGGCGTGAATGTGCCGCTTGCGCGATAGTTGCGGATGGTTACCGGGGAGACCAGCAGCGCGGCGCCGAGGACAAATCCTGCAGCCCATACGCCAAAGGCGCGTCCGCGCCGCATCCGCCACGCCGCCCATGCGGCCCAAAGGAACACCACCGGCCCCATGCTGAGCGCTTCACCGCGCATCAGCGCCGCCGCGCTCAGCAACAGTCCGGCAATCAGGCCGTGAAATGGTGTGGGCCGCAGCACCCACTGATGGCAAACAAGCATCAAGCACAGGATCAGCGTGATAAACGGAACCGGCTGATTCAATTCCCCCTCGTAGTAGATCATGGACCAGTAGGTGGCCATGAGGAACGCAGCGATCAGCCCCGTAACCCGCCCAAATAACGCGCGCCCCAGCACAAAAACCAGGACGATATTGACCAGTCCCAGCGCGATTTGCACGATGCGCGGCGCGAGGTAACTCGAATCCGTCAGCGCATAGATGGCCGCAAGATACAGCGAATAGCCCGGCGGGTTGGGATAGGGGTATCCGTCAATAAAGCCTTCCCGCTTGCCCGCCGGCGGCGTCCAATCCCCCGACACCATCGCCCGCGCCCAGTAGTCCTTGAACTGCGGGTCATTCAGCGGATAGTCGAAATCCGGTGCGTGAACTAACTCACTGAGATAGCACAGTCTCAGCGCAAGTCCCAAAAGAAGAACAACCCCCAACAATACTGTTGTTCGTCTGTAAAAAGGGGCGCTTGACATATCACGGACTTCCTTTCAGGGACTTCCTTGCATCGGTGTGGTCAGGACGGTCCAACATGTCGAAGCGATCCGAAGTCCTTGCGGCGACGCCGGCGTGCATGCCGCTCCTGCGCCACAGCATATTTTGATCATCATGAGGGGGACCCTGACGGAGCGTCGCAGGATGCGGAACGCTGAAGCATATCCTCGGATTGACCGGGCAATGTTCACAGGCGGCCTCACTTTCCCGCGGGCGGGACCAACCATCCCTTGGTTTTCAGGTATCTTATGGCGCCTTCGCTCAGGTACAGCGGCATGGCAGCGCAGGCCCGCCAGAAAGAACCCCGAAGAGAACGCCGGATAAGGCGAAAATAGGCAATGGGACGCAGAAAGGTCTTGGCGTAGAACGCCGCCAATCGCAACGCCAGGCGGGATGTCGGCGCATTCGGTGCGCGACGGAATGTCGCAATCAGGCGGCGCATCAGGGGGCGATGCAGTAACCCGGCGATCTCAATCAAGACATTCGCATCTCGCTTCTCGCGCAAATAGTAATCTCTATCCACGGCAGGCTTGATGCGTTCGGGGCATTCATTCTTGGCGCGCTCGTATAACTGTGTCCCATGGTAGAGGGTCAGCGAAAACATCTCCAGATAGAAGGGCCGGGGCGTTTCCGTCAGTGTTTCAGCCGTTTTCAATTCATCCTCGAGCGACTCGAAGAGATTGTCCACAATGATGTCATAATAGGCGGCGACCGGGTAACGGTGAATCAAACGGGCCGCTTCAAGGAAGTCGGCGGCGGTTGTTTGTCGCAGATACACCTCTTTGCAGATGCGGTCGCTACCGCTTTGCAGTCCCATGTTGGCCCATGCCAGGCCGGCGTCCACCAGAAGGTCCATTTTTTCCGGCGTGAAATAGCGCGGCGTACCTTTGACAATAAAGGGCAGATTAATGCGAGCCTTGTATTCCCTGCAAAAGGATTCCAGATATTCCGTGGTACAGGCCAGAAAACAGTCATCTGTGATGTCCACATAGGTGAGCCTCGGCCCTTCCCTCATGGCTGTCTCAAGTTCGTGCATCACATGGCCGATGCTTCTGCGGCGAATGGGATTGTGCGCATACAGCGTTTTCAGGAAACTGTTCACACAGTATGCGCAGGCATAGGGACATCCGCGCGAAGAGAGAATCTTGTAAACACCGCCCCGGTAGCGGCGGAACTTGGACAGATGCCCGGACGTAAGGGCGTGGATGTCGCCCTTCAGTAGTACAAAACTGTTCTGGGGAATCTGGCGGGAAATGGGCAGTTCGTCCAGGTCCATCACCAGGGGATACAAGGGGTTTCGGCGCAATGTCCCATTTTCCAGAAAACACAGGTTTTTAACCGTGCGAAATGTGCGGCCCTGTTGCGCGGCCTCCGCGAGGTCCAGCAGCGTCTGTTCGCCCTCGCCGATGCAGACATAGTCGGCATCCTCCAGGCACATCTCCGGCGCCGTGGTGGCATGAACCCCCCCCCATACGAGGGGAATTTCCGGAAAGGCCTGTTTCAGCGCGCGCGAAACCTGCTTTGCCACACTGTAGTCAATGGCCATGAGGCTGATGCCGATGAACGCCGGCTTGAGTTGACGCACAAAACGGACCAATGCAGCGTCATCAGCCGGCGAAAAAGGGTCAAAACGCGGCAGATACAGCAAAAACGATTGCCACCCCCGCGCCAGCAGCAAATGGTGCAGTCCTTTGAGGCCGATAATGTCCAGATTCCGCTGCACGCTTATTAGGAGGATGTTCAATAAGTACTGTCTCCAGTAATAGCGTCTTCAAAGGATTCAAAACAACGACGCCGGACTTATCATTTGAATATCCCTTCGCTCTGCACGCCAGTCACAAACCGAAGTTCATGCCTGTGTCTGCGCCAGCAGTTTGGCCAGGCGGTTTTCTGACTGAATGGCCGCGCGGACGGTGTGGTAGTTGATCTTCCACGCGTGGCCCATGTAGTCCCAGAGCAGGTTGTTGTTTTCGTCGAAAAGCGGGTGCCACTCGCCGACCGCATGGTTGATAACATGGTCCATGACGAAGCGATGGACGTTTTCGTAGGGGTCGAAGTATTTGTCCGGCCCGAAGAGCAGACAGGCGTCGAGAAAACCGATGAGGGCTTCCGCCTGCTGCCAGAATTCTTTGTTGCGTTCGCGGGCGGGGCCGTCGTTCGGCCCTTCGCAATAGACGCCGCCGCGCTCCCAGTCAATGCCGTATTTCGCGCAGTGGTCGAAGATTTTGCGCATCGGTTCCTTGTAGCGGTCCAAGTCCAAGCCCAGAATGCGGATGGAGTGGTTGAGCAGCCAGGCGAATTCGACGTTGTGCCCGAAACTGGTATTGTCGAGCGGGCGGCCTTCCTGATCGTCCACATCACGGTCGGAACCCCAGACATTCTTGAAGATGATGGCGCGCAGCGGGGTCCAGTCAAATGAAAACTGGGCGATGCCCGTACCGTATTCGGGATGGATCATGTGCCGAAAGAGCAGGTCAATGACGTCGCAGGCGTCGCGCTGGTGGCGCGCCTCGCCGGTGGCCTCATAGAGATTCGTGAATGCTTCCATGAGGTGCATGTGCACGTCTAGGGATTTCCGGTCGCCGCCATAGACGCCGGGCTGTTTGGGCGACCAATCCGCCTCGAAAAACTCCCCGAAACCGCCGTTCAGGATGTCCGCCGCATGGACCCGGATGCAGCGCCAGGTTTCCTCAGCCATTTCGAGGGCGCGGCGATCGCCTGAGGCCATGGCGAATTCGCTCAGCGCATAGATGGCGAAGGAATGGCCGTACATGATTTTGCTGCGGTCTTGGGGCGTGCCGTCCTGCTGGCAAGTCCAATACCAGCCCGTGTGCTGCTGGTCCCAGAAGTGCTTGATGAGAAAATCCACGCCCTGCCGCGCAATTTCCAGGAATCGCGCGTCGGCCACTTGCGCCCGATACGCCGACGAATAGGAGTAGATCATGCGGGTTTGGCACACGAGCGTTTTCAGGGTTTCGCCGGTGGGATGGCCGTTCTTGTCGAGATAGGTTAGAAATCCGCCGTATTGCTCATCCACGCCGTGGGTCGTCCAAAACGGCAGGAGTTCATTGAAGAGATGATTGCGCATTTCCTGGAGACATTTGTCAATTCGTTCACGCACTTCCATCTTTATTTTCTCCCGATTTGTCACCATTTTTCTGCAAGTCTATTGGTTCTCCGGGCAAAACACAAGTGGGGGAAACCGGCGTGCGCCGGGGTGTTTCTCCGGGCGTTGCATCGGGCGACGGAGACGATTCAGGGCCGCCGGGGGGCGCGCTCTCAGGGCCGCTTTCCGGGCCGCCGCCGTTGTCCGGCGGTTGTTGCCCGCCCCGTCCCTCCTGACTGGCGAGATAGCGCATCATCTGGTCCCAGTAGGCGAACACGATCCAGAGCAAGAAGGGGAGGGTGAGGAAGAACTGGATGATGGCGGTGGGGACTTCACTGGCGCGCTGCAGTTCACTCTGATAGCGTAGGACCACGACGATAAACGCCACATGCCCGGCCATGAGGATGCCGCAGCCATAGGCTAGGATGCGCAGGCGACGCCAGAGGCGCAAGCCCGCGGTGGCCAAAACCAGGGCGATGTACGGCGGGATATTGGTCACCAGCAGCGCAATGGGCAGCGCAGGCTCCCGGCCCGCCATTTCAAAGATGAGGCGTGTTTCCGTGTTCAGCAGTCCGTGCGCTTCGATGCGCCCGCCGTCAATGGTCAGGCTGGTGCTCCAGCGCAGAATCCACATGCATATGGCCAATAACGCGCGGCCATATACCGGTACGAACCACCACCACAGCACCGCGCAGATGACAATGCTGACGGCAAACCGCACGCCAAACATCGCCACGCGGCGAATCCGCGCCTGGGGCGCGAACATGGTGCGGAAAAACGGCGGCATCCGTGGTTCCCGGTTCACAAGAAACTCCAGCCAGGCCAGCCACACCACCACCACAAAGATGATGTAAATCGCCTGCCAAACATAATGATGGGAGAAATGAAAGATTCTGCCGCCCGCCGTCAGCGCGCCGATCACCCCCAGGCAGGAAAGCCGAAAGATGTTCACGGCGTACATGATCGGCAGACCGAGGACCAATCCGACCAATCGTTTCCACCAGCGTGTCGGAAAGGCAAGGATCGCTGCCAGGAAAATGGCCATCACTTCAATTGCCCCACACTCGGAAACAACGTAGAAATCGAAGAATTTGCCGCGTTCCGGATGGACCCTGTCGCTTCGGTCTTCCATGAGTTCCCGGTGCCGGGCGCGCAATGCTTCGATTTCCTGCTGGAGTTCGGCGCGTTTTGCCGTGCGCTCGTCGGCGCTCAGTGCGCTGTCCGTTTCCAGCATTTCCAGTTGCGCATGCGCTTGGCGCAATTGATGGGTGATGCCCGGTTGCAGTACAAACGACACGCGCGGACCATGCAAGCCCCCATGCGTGGCCTGTCGTGTCTGATAGGCCCGGTAACTCCAACGCTCCCACGGGGTCAACGGGGCCTCAGACGCTGCGGCCACCTCCTCGACGGTCGGCGCTTCCCGTCCCCGTTTCCAGGCGTTCAGGGAGGCCCGGACTTCCCTGGGACTTGGCCCCGTCCGCAAGGCGCTTTCCAGTTCTGAAGAATGCCCCACCTTGCCCAGGGTCCAGGAGGTGTGGCGGGCCACCTGGAACAAATACCAGTCGTTCAGGCGCGTGTTGATCGCGTAACGGTATCCGGTGAGCAGGAACAGGATGACAGCCACGAAGACCGTGATGAAGCGAATGGTGCGACCGCGTCCGCCCGTGGCTTCCGGCATGTCTTCCCTGGACGGTCCTGCCTCAACGGCCATGCTGGTGCTCCGCTTTTCCTATTGCCTGGTCCCATGCTTCGCCGCACTGGTTCCGGCGGGCCAATGGGGGGGATGCAGCATAGCAAGTTTGGCCGATCCCCGGCAAACGCGCAGTGGCCCGTGTCTTGGGCGCATGCTTACTCCGCCGCCACGGAAAAACGGTAGTTCCATCGCCGATTCGGAGCGGTATCGCCGTTGACGCCAAAGTCGGCCACATCGCTCAGGTCTTGAACATTGTCCGCCCACTTGAAATCAAAGACCGGGCGTTCTCCGCTTGCTCCGATCAGTGCGCGCGAAATGGCAACCTCCATGCCATTGCCGCTTACGCGGTATGCGGCGGCCCCGATGTTCACCCAGGCGTTGTTTTTCCAAGCCTTCACCTTCGTTTCCGTGGCACTGGGCACTTCAAGATTCACTACATAATCATAGCCTAGGCAGCCGGTTCCTGCATGCTGGTCCATATCAATCAACAGGAGCATCCAATGGGGGTCGGTGTACGGCGTGATGGCCTCGCGCGTCTGGATGAAGAAATAGAGGTTATCCTGATCATAGGCGGCTTTGGCGATAACAAAATCATTGCGGCCTGTATTGTTGCGATACACAAGCGTGCCGTATCCGGGGTGATCGCGGTGCGTCACATCTCCGATGGTGTCCCGGTACTCCGGCGTGACATCGGCCCAATCGTCGAAGCGGCCGTCAATCGTGATGGAAGAAGGTCCCTTGGCGCGCGGCATCTCGCGCACGCCTTTGAATCGGCGCACCCATGCCGCCAGTTGGTAATAATAATTGTCGGTGTGCCCGCCGCGCATGGGTTCGCAGTCGCGGCTGTATTCGTGCGTGTATTGGTCCACAAACAACCCGCCGGGATAGTAGCAGTCCGCGTCGGTGTACTTGCTCCACTCGGTGTAGCGGCCCGCAATCCATTCATTCCATCCGGTGACGAAGATAAACGCGGGGTTCACCTCCAAGGCGCGCCGCCATTGTTCGTTGAAGTTCAGCCCCAGGTTGACCGCGCCTTCGCGGGCGTCTTTGGCGCCGTTGTGCCAACTCCGGCCCATGGCCCCGGCCTTGTGGCTCATGGGCGCGGGGCCTGGGGTGTCGGGCAGCGCATTCTGGGCCACGCCCACACTCATCTGCTCCGCCTCTCCTCTGCTGTTCCTGAACACATGCTGCGGATGCACCTCCAACCAACTCCACTGGTCCGGTCCGTCCGGCCCCAGCCAATAGTCCGGCATGGGTCGGCGGAAGGTGAAAAAGGCGAGCATCTCTTCATCCTTGATGAAATCCTTGTTTGCGAGGATGAGCGGCTTGCCCTCCCAGACAAACCAGAGTTCTTTCCAGAGGCCGGGCTTGTAGAGGTCCTCCCAGAGGCGGTCCGTCACCGGCGTGGGGTCCCAAAATGGCGCGATAAAAGCAATGTCGGGCGTGCGCGCGCCTTCGGCGCGCATGGCAACGTATTCACGGCACAGCGCCTCGTATTCGTCCTTCCAGGTGAACGGCGGGTTCGTGGTGTCGAAGAGGATAACGTCAATCTCCGCATCCGCCAGCATGCTTGCATGCTTCCGAATCACAAAAGGGTCAGTCATCAGATAATAACCGAGTTCCGGTTCGCCCCAGTGATGGGGAGCATTTCTCTCAGGCCAGGCGACGGTGTCCCCGCCACCTGCGGCGGCGATGATTTTCGTATTGTCATATGGGCCGTTCGGATTGGGCCTGTGCCAAGTCCAATAGAAAATGCCGACCCATTTTCCCTCCTTGACCGGCCCGGCTTCCTCGATGTCGGGCTGGGTCCGCCCCAAGGCGTCCGTGGCCACCCAGGTATCCGCATACACATCGCCGTCAGTGTATGGTTTGCCTTTGAATTCGGCCGCCTGCGGCGCATTAAAGGTCAACACCGTCAACACCATCAAGACCGTCAATGCCGTGAAATGACGCAATCCCACGCCTTTGCGCATCGCCGACCCGGACCTCATCGCTGCGGCACATTCCCCCGGCAAGCGAGTAAGCATGATTTGTCTCCTTTGATTGACAACTTCCAGCCTGTTTTCTTCTGTGACGAGTCAGCGCAGCCAATGCGCGCGCAGATACTCGAAGTAGAATAACGCATTCTCCACCGGCACATTGCTGGGAATATGGTTGCCCACGGCGGCGATGAAGCCAGGACAATCCCTGGCCAGCGCGATGGTGGCATCCACCTGGGCGCGGATGGCATCGGTGTCGGCAAAAGTCAGGGTGCGGCAGTCCACCGCGCTGCCGACAATCACGTGCGTCCTGCCGAAATCGCGGACCACATGTTCCAGGGGTACCATCGGCTCAAAGATGAAACCATCCGCCCCGGCATCTGCGATGTCCGCAAGAAACATGCTCCAGTCGCCGTCGGAACAAAACAGTACTTTTTTGCCGGCATCTTTGAGGGGTTTCCACAGGGCGGCGTATCGCGGGAAAATCACGCGGCGATAGAACGCGGGGTCCATGAACGCCCCCTGCGTCCAGACCATGTCATCGTGACAGATGAATACCTCGATGCTGGTGCGCGCCCAGGCGCGGTAATGGTGCAGACTGAGCCGGAAGATGGAATCCAGAATCCGCTCAAACGCCTCCTGGTCCGCCGCCGCCATGAGCAGCCATTCCCAGCCGAAGGTCTCGATTGCGCCCGATACAATCGTTTTGTAATATCCCCCTGTGAAGACCTGTTCCGGATACTGCCGCTGTCCGTCCCGATAATGTTTTTCGTAGAAAGTGACCAAGTCATCGAAGTCCAGCAGGCCGTACTCGGCCACGGCATCGAAGGCAAGCACCTCCTGCAGCGTCCGAAAGGGCGATGGCTTCGCCTCGCGGCGATCAATGCCGCCTTCCAGGAATTCCGCGTGGCCCATGTCCGTTACGCGACCGCGTTCACTCCAGGGGACCGGGCCGTCATGGGTGTTCCAGACCAGGTCGAAGTCCCAGGCGTCTTCCAAGCGTCGGCCGCTTTCGGCCTCCACAGCGGCGCGCAGTCGGTCATTGGAGCAATACTCTGTGTGGCCCAGTCTCGGCGTGGGCCGCAGAAAGATCGTGTCAATGCCGATCCGGTAACTCATGGTGCGCTACTTCAGGAACAATTCTATTACCGGCACGGTGACGCGGGGCTTGAGCACCGGCAGTTCGAGGGTGACGGAACCGGGTTTCATCCATTCCGGCAGCGGCTTGCCCTCGGGCGCTTCGACGACCTTTATCTCCGAGGCGTCGTGGAGCAATTGCGCATATTCGATTTTCCCCGCAAGACCGGGCAGGTGCAGATGCTTGAACGGCCAGGCGAAGACATGCACATACAGGCGATTGCCGTTCTGCGTGTAGCGACAGTCCTGCGGCGCTTCGAATGCGCTTTGCGTGCAACCGTAGATGGACCGGCCGTGCAGCGACATCCAGTCGGCATAAACCCGCAACGACTGCACCGCGCGATCATCAAACATACCGCGCGCCGTCGGGCCGACGTTCATCAGCAAATTGCCTCCGCAACTCACCGTGTTCACCAGCATATGGATCAACTGCTCGGGACTCTTCCACGTCGTCTCGTCGCGGTGATAGCCCCAGGATCCGCTGAAGGTCTGGCAGGTCTCCCAATAGACCGGCTTGCCATCCACTGTGACCCAGCCGTGCGGCTGAAACTGCTCCGGCGTGTGGATGTCGGCCATTTCCGGCGGCAGGTTAAGCCGGTTGTCCACGATGATCCCCGGTTGCAGTTCGCGCGCCAGCGCCAACAGCGCCTGGCTGTCCCAATCCTCGCGCCCCTTGCCCTTCAGCCCCTTGTGTTCGGCGTCGGGATAGGAGAAATCGAACCAGATGATGTCAATGTCCCCGAAATTCGTGAGCAGTTCCCGCACCTGGTTGCGCATGTACTCCCGGTAGCGGTTCATGTCCCGCCCTTCATTGAGGTGCGCCGCGTCGGGATGGTTCCTCATCGGATGGATGGGATCAATGGTGAAATCGGGGTGATGCCAGTCAATCAGCGAATAATAGAAACCAATCCGCAGCCCCTCGGCGCGAAACGCATCCACTACCTCGCGCAGCAGGTCCCTGCCGCACGGCGTATTCGTCGCCTTGTAGTCCGTGTATTGCGTGTCCCACAGGCAGAATCCTTCATGGTGCTTCGACGTGATCACCAGGTACTTCATGCCCGCTTCGCGGGCCATCCGCGCCCAGTCCTGCGGACAAAACAGATCGGGGTTGAAATGGCGGAAATACTTTTCATATTCCGCATCGGGAATTTCCTCGTTGTGCTTCACCCATTCGTGGCGTGCCGCCGCTGCATAAGTCCCCCAGTGAACGAACATGCCGATACGCGCCTGCACAAACCAATCCATATTCCCCGCGACCGGCGCGGGTTGTGGCACCTTATTCTTCATCTCGCCCATCCTTAATTCTTCATCTCGCCTATCCTTTTCACAGCAAAATCACATCACAACGACAAAGCCTAACACAGCCCGGCAGTCGGATACATCTCTTTTGAGAAAAGACGTGGTGTTCACTTGTACATTCATGGATTCCCAAGCAATTGCCTTGTGTGACTGGTCTTCCACGACACAATCGGTAAACATGAAATCAACCCGAAAGAAGTGTACAATCCATGGGCGGGGCCTTATCACCAGGGAGTGTCGTCATGTTTCGTCTCTATTCAAAAGGCTGTGCTTACGCACTGCGCGCACTGATATGCGCCGCAGCCACCGACGGCGGCAAGCGATTCAAGGCGAAGACCATTTGCCGGCGCGCCGGCATACCAGAAGCCTATACCCGAAAAATCTTCCAGGCATTGGTGCAGGGGAAATTCCTGCGGGCGGTCCTCGGACCGGGCGGTGGCTATGAACTGTCCCGACCTCCCGGCGAAATCTCGATTCTGGAGGTCATCCGTGCCGTGGACGGCGAAGATACCTTCGATCAGTGCATTATGGGCTTGCCCCAATGCGGCTGTGAACAACCCTGTCCGTTGCATCCCGTGTGGGAAAAAGCCAAGGAAGCATTGCTTCAGAAACTTGCCCAGAACACCTTACAGGACTTGGTGACCAGCACAACGTCGTCCATATGCTCCGAAACAGAACAGAAAAAGCCGTCAAAGCGTCGCTAAAACTCCAGATTTTCAATAAATAATTGAAATACTTGACAATCCTATCTCTTGCTTCCTCTTGGGGAGAACAGCCTTTTTAAGGCTGTTTAGGCCTTAATTCCCGCAAAGCCCGACGACCTAATTGTTTTTTACATGTGAAAAAGCGGTATTCCTTGCTTTTCCCCTCGATTGTATGGTATCATACCAATGAGGCTTGATTCTGCAGGAGTATAGATATATGCTATCATTAATTGACGTTACGTGTCCGCATTGTGGCGCCCAAGGGCAAATCATCATGCCCCCGATGGATGCCATCATCGTCGGCCCGTGTCCGGAATGCCAGGGAATGGTGATGGTCTTTTGCGGGAAGACCTTGCCGCTGGACAAAGACATCATGCGGGACGGCACCGCCGATGCGAAGAAGCAGCATTTGATGGATGTGATTTCGGGATTCATCGGAGAACGGGTGGATCGCCTCGTCAGCGACGTCTTTGAGGATGAATTCAATCCCGAATCATTTCCCGACCCACTCCAGAACGACGAACAGCATGACTTGCATCAGGCGCATCCGCAGGGTTCCAGGATCATGGCGTTACACACGCCCATTACCCCGCAAGAGATGGACCAATTCGTCAACCAGGAACTCCAGCGTATTGACAACGGGGAATACTTCAAGTCCATTTTCGGCGCATAGCCCGCTTATTTTTTCCAGGATTCTCTTTCCCGATTGTCACCGTCGCCGAAGGGACGCCGACGTTCCAATACAAAGCGGATGGGCGGCAGTCGTCGGTGTTGAACCCCATCGAAAAATGTGATATAGTTACCGTAAACACAAGAATTTATTGACGCGGGGTGGAGCAGTCTGGTAGCTCGTTGGGCTCATAACCCAAAGGTCGCTGGTTCGAATCCAGCCCCCGCTACCAAAGCAGTATCAAGGACTTACGCAGACGCGTAGGTCCTTTTTTTTGTTCAAAAAGGACGAACTTTGCCACATTTTGTGCCACTTTTTTCGGCACAAAGGCTTGGAACACGTTCGTTACGCCTCGACCGCTTCCCTCACGAACTGCGATAGCGCACCCCGTGTTTTTTGTAAGTACGGCGGCAAAGGCAACTGACATCGATACCACGGTGTGTTCTGTTAAGTTCATCCTGTTCTCTTTTCTCTACGGATAGAATGCTGGTCCTTGCGGCGGACCTTCTCGACCGGCGTTTACACGGATTCTGCTCACAAGACGCCGCGTCTCACAGCAGGTGTTCTACCCATTGTGAATACAGCACGTAGGCGATGGCGTGGAACATGGTCAGTGGGAGGATGTTTCGAAAACGAAGAAAATACCAGGCCGCGAAGAAACCCATGGGCGCTGTAGCCACGACCTGCAACGGGATAGCCGATCCGGGAAAATGTACTGGCGCCCAGAAGTGCGCGACACCAAAGCACATACCAACCATTAACGGCAATCGCCATGATCCGCGCAACGTCGGCAAGGCCGCCAGACTTGCCAGTCCGACCGAACACAGGAAGAACTGCTGCGGAAACGCGCCTATAATATAATCGACC
This sequence comes from uncultured Nitrospirales bacterium, assembly GCA_964559065.1. GTDB lineage: Bacteria > Hydrogenedentota > Hydrogenedentia > Hydrogenedentales > CAILVY01 > CALEDJ01. Next base: position 12,645 of record CAZLII010000007.1, read on the forward strand.
ATGCGGAACGCATAACGCGGCTCAAAGTCCAATTCCCCGCCGAACATGAGGGCCGTTGTTCCCAGGAATACCGCTGTCATTCCCAGGAACATCGCCATGACCAGCACGGCCATCCCGGTGATGGGTGTCGTCAGCCCCCAAGCGTCCAGCTTCTCCGGTTCCCGTCGCCCACGCCAAATGATATACGACACCGTGAGAATAAACGGCACATTCGCAGCCGTTCCGTCTACGTTCCATTCCGGCATTTTCATTTGCAGCACTTTCAGGGCTGCAAAGAAAAGGCCAATCACCAGCGCCATCTTGATATCGCGCCGATCAATCCTTGTCGTTATGTCACCATTCACGGTACGGTCTCCATCCTAGAATTCATATGTGACGGAAGAATATGTATGATTGCTTTTGAGCGACTTGCTACGGTCTAGCACACGGTTTGTCTCGGTCATCATCCAGTCCGGTCTGGGCGGAAGAGCGTCCCACTCCGGAAGAGAAAACGAGACTTCGCGAACAGAGAATCTGACCGGTTTGTCCGGCTCCAGTTCCAACTCAACCTCGCCGCCTTCGCACGGCATTATCTGCAGCACAAGCCTCCACTTCTTGGCGCGGCCTTCCATCTCAACACCAAGGGCTTTCGCTCTGAATACCTTTATATCGGACTCCAGAGCCAATTCAATTCGCCTCGCTTGTCTCGGCGAATCCACGAATAGCGTAAGCATTCGGTGTCCGTCCTTGATGCTGTCGCCCCGTTTCTCCAGAATGGTCTTGCCAAACGGCGGTGCAGGCGCACTGGACCGCAGGTAGGTGTGCCGGTCCTCTTTTCCGGTGATATCCTCGATCGAAACGCGGGGGGTGCCTTCAGGGAAGAATTGGCGCGTCCATTCGTCAGTCTTCTGATCGCCGCTGATCCACCACGCCTCGCCGGTATCGAAATTGACGGCGTAGGAGAGGAAATTCTGGCGGGGGCGTTCTGGGGCTGGCGTATTTGAAAGGAAAGCATATCCATAGACGATTCCCCCTAGCGCGAGGAGGCCAAGTCCGACGGATGTTTGGCGTCTCAAGGAAATAAGCGTCATCTGGGGCAGAAGCAGGGAAACTACAGGCAAAATAAGAAACAGCAGGGCTGGCACCGCCAGTGCCGTCAGGGCGTAGCTAAACATTACCAGCCCCGGCACCAGAAGAATGATTCCCGGCAGTGTGAACAACCCCGAAAAGAACACCACCCTTTCGGCGGGATGTCCCGGGCCGCACGACAGCAGCAGTACAACCAGTCCGGCTGTCGAAAACAACAACGGCCACAGCGCGGCGTAGGCGCCGCCGGGAAACATAGTCTGCAACACCACAAGAAGAGCCGCACAGACCAGCAGCGTTCCCGCCAGAAGGTTCTGAGGCCGCACCCTATTGCCCAGCACTCGGGTCATCAGCACATACATTCCTACCCCGACCAAAACAAATGACAGTGCAATCGAGTTATTTCGATACAGCGCATGTTCACGAAACTGGATAAATGTCAGGTAAGCCAGTGGCACAGTCACCAGAAGTGCCAGGAGCATGGACAACAGGTACACGCCCGGCCCCGCGAGCATTCCCCAAAGGGACAGACGTTGCTTGACAAAACCAAAGCCGAGTACCAGTACCAGAAGCAAGATAGCGACAGTTGCCATCGGACCGCCCCAAGAACGGGGATATATGACCATCCACGAACCCAGCGTGTTGAAATACGTGGCATCCGGAGCCGTCACGTTTTCCAGCGAGACGTTGCCAAGCTGCCGCGCAAGACCGAGCGTGTACTGGCCGTGATGCTGCAGGCTGGCAAGGCTGAGGTTTTCCGGCGTGTCCAGCCTTGTGTGGTAATAGCAGAAGTCGTCAATGTACGCGACATTGAGCCCGGGCACCCCATTGCGCACGTACTTTCTCATATTGTAGCCAAAGGCGACCCGCTTACAGAGTTCGTGCATGAAGCTGGAGGCCCGGGGCCTGGCGTCGGATTCCGCCATTTGCCGGATCAGAAAACCGTTATCGGGACCGGTATCGTTCATCAACGCGGGGCCGGAACAGCCCCGCGCCTCAAGACCGAGCAGGACGCGGACGTCCTCGAACCATTCATGGTTCATGAAAACCTCCGCCCCGGCCCCTCCGCCGCCCTCCTCGCCATCGGAAAAACAGAAGATGATGTCATTCCTGAGCGGAGCGCCCGCCTTGAGCGCGCGGATGGTTTCGAGCATTGCGGCGCAGCCGCTGAGGTCATCGGCCGCTCCAGGGCCGTAAGGAGTCGAGTCAATGTGCGCGTCGACGGCAAACGCGCCGGTTGAGGCCGTGCCAGAAATGCGCGCCAGAATGGCGCCGCCGCGATTGACCATGTGGCCATCCCGCATTATTGGACGTAGAACCTGGTATTCAACATCGAGCGATTTCAACTGATCTTCGATGTACAAGTAGATCTTCTCGTTAGCAGGCGAACCCGTGGGGTGCGGTTCAAGCGCTGTCTTTCTGACGTGCCCGATGGCCTTACATGCTGAGAATTGGTCGGCAGGGGCATCTGCCGGCAATGGTGCGGGTGCGAGGGACATCCACCATGCGAACACCGCAACCACAAGGACGCCACCAAAAAAGATCGCCGCCAAGGGGCCATTTTCTCGACGCGTATTCATGCAAAGAGGCTCCAGATGTAGATTATAGTGTCAGGTACGCAAGGTTGCTGCTTGAGGGGTGCGGAATTGTATCCGCGGCGCCTCCATTATGATCTTGACGATGACCCTGCAACGAGCGTCAATAGGCCTGTCGTTCGCATTTATTCGTACTCGTCGCTGTCATTAAGCTTACATCTTCAGCGAGTAAGCTTCAATGCTTAAAATCATCAAAGACGCTGTGGATGGCTCTCTCGAAAGTTCAATATCGCCGCGAACTTGACGACTGAGAATCTTGTGCTCTACCAGCAACTCATCGTGCTCAGGAGAAACCGGTATCGCCCTGCTGTCCAACTTCGGATGTAGTCGCCTCAGGCGCGGCATGACTATTCCCGAACGTGGCCAAGTTGGAGTGTTCGTTTTCCCTATCGAAGCTGGTATAATCCAGCCCAAGCGGTTCTGGGAACGCAGTATCCTGATTATTGCCGGGAACAGTTGAAGATGAGCGCCAGACAGAGGCCAAAACCATCGCAAGACCTGAGACAATGACGAAGAATCGAGGTGCTTCGTACGCATTTTTGCCGCAGCGCCGCTACGGGCTGACGGCGCGTAAGTCCTTGATAAGAAACGACGGCTATATAAATGTACCCGCAAGGCGAGGTCTCGAAGGGCGAGAAGGGACCGGTCGGAGGCGAGGAACGGACTCCTCAGACCGCCGGACTCCGTCCGGGGCATCTTCGGTCTCGTTGTTGGGTTCATTCACAAACAAAGTGTGCCACTTTTTGTGCCACTTTTTTCGGAGCACATGTACAACATGTGCAACATGTTCAGGAGAGTTGAAAAGAGCTAAGTGGTTGGCGTTTCGCTAATTACCTGCTATCACTTGACTTACGGGGATCGACCTTAAGCTTCTCATAACCAAAAGGTCGCTGGTTCGAATCCAGCCCCCGCTACCAATTGATATGTAAGGACTTACGCAGACGCGTAGGTTTTTTTTATGTCTGAAAATGGGCTGATTGTTACTTATTTGTTACTTACGAATTTGAAATCGGCCCCTGGTTTCAGCCGCATTAATGGAGGACCGGCCAGGCCAAGACGGGCGCGCTCGACAGGTTCGCATACAGCAGGAGCCCGCCGGGCGTGACGCGCATCACCATGTTTGGGTTTTCAGACGGGAACTTGGCCAGCGCCTCGATCTCGCATACGTCCTGCGCATGTTCGGCACGGCTCCGCAGGGTGGTTATGCCGTAGGCCATATCATCCGCGAGTTTTACGAGAAGTCTGATTTCTTCGGCGTTGAACGCATCAACGATTGGCGCGTAGATACTCAGCACGCCAAAGGCCCGTCCATCCCAAAGCAGTGGAAGCGAGATGACGGAGCGATATCCGCGTTCCAGGGCGGCCGCGCGCCACGGGGCAAAAGAGGGATCGGTCTCGATATTCTGTACGAAGGCCGGGCGTTGCTCGCGAATGGCCCTTCCCACCGGACCCCGGCCAAGTTCTACGTCTGCCCAGGTAATATTGAGGCGCGCGATGTACTCGTCATCTCCGGTCCATACAACGGGCCGGACCGTTTTCTTCTCATCGTCCTCAGCATACCCGGCCCATACTAGCCGGTGCCCGCCAAACTTTATAATCAGACGGCAAAACTCGCGCAATAATTGCATTTCATCGGTGCTATGCACCAGCGCATGATTGCACGCGTTGATCATAACGAGCATCCGGTTGCTGCGGCAGAGGTCCGCCGCCATCCGCTTGCGCCCGGCTGCCCCGCAATCCAAAGATACCCTGGCCGATTCAAGTTCCGCGAACTTGTCTTCCACTGTTTGGATGAGCGCCTCGTTGTACTCCTTTAAGTGGACCGTCTCCTCCAGCGCGGGTTTGCGCGGCGGGAACGGTTGGCCAGTCTTACGCTGCGCGATTATGTCCAGAAATGCCTGCTGCTCCCGCGGTTTGCGAAGACACTGCACCGCGCCCATGGCTGGCGCGGACTTTTCGTCTGTAGGTTCGATACACGTGGCCGAGGAAGAAATGAAGGGAATCTGCTTCACGGCGCCGATTGTACGGCGCCAGAATGATTGTTTCATGATCATTTCTCCTCTTGTGTTGTATTCCCAAATGCCATGTTTGTGAATGCGTTTTCCCGGTATTGCGTCCGGTTCTTACCGCCAGCGCGACTTGACCTGACGTTTCCCATAAGAGCACCCCAGAACCACTCCAAAGATCCCTGTAAGATTGCATCTCCTCCCTCCTGTCATGACGAGAAACTTTTCACGACTTTTTTGCAGCGACGACCTAAGTCTTGAATCCCTGCATCCATACCAGGACTAATCCTGCCAAACCCGCCACACCAAACGGATAACACCTCAAACACGCAAACGAACCAGAACTAAGACGCTCGTGAAATATCTGGATTAACGGGCACTTCGGAGCGATAGAAAATGGCGGCGCTGCCCAAGGTGATGGCCGTGAGCAAGTGCCAAATGGCATGCCCTTGGAACCAGGATTCGGGGGAACTGAACTGCCCCGCTCTGTCGAGATTCCAGATGTAGAAGGCGAGCGCGAGTGAGACGAGGGCCAGCACCGGCCAGCGGTACTGCTGCGATGTCTTTCCAAAGAGGAGTTCCAAAGCCATACCCGTGCCGACGATGCCGATGAGCCCCGCATATGCGGTGTTACCTGCGTTGCCAAAGACATGAACGTTGACGGCGAGGTAAGTGCTGATCGTAACAACAAGGAATCCCGCCACCGGCCAGGTCGGCCAGCGAAGACCGCAGACCGGGATGCTGGGAACCCAGCGCGCCCAGTGCAGCGCAAACAGTGCACTCACCGTGGCGATCATCCCGAGCACATCAAGCTTGTGGCCCCACGGCGTCATAGCAGCGTGCATGAGTCCGCTGCCGATACCGAGTACGATGCATGTCACGCCGAACAATCCCATGAGCGCGGGATACCGCACGGCGTAGGGATCGGTTTCTTTCGTGGGGCGGCGATAGTCCCACCAAGCGTAGGCAATAATGTACAGGCCGACAAGCACGTAGGCGAGATTGCTCAACGTGTTGGCGCGCTGCCGATAGATGCTGCCGTGAAGGGCCTCATTGAACCCGTGCTTCGTGGGTAGCGGCGTGTCCGTCAAGATCATCCAGACGTCGGAATTGCGATAGATGATGTACAGCACGACCAGCAGAAGCGTGAACGCGCCGGTGACGCCCCATGAGAAACCATGTACCCAGCGAGGCGCACCACGGAGGGTGTTTCGATAAGTGATGTCGATACTCAATTGTCAGGACTCCTGTACGGTTAATAGCCCGGCACGATTTTAGTGATGAAAACGTTTGAAGTCGGACCAGACGCGAGAAAGCGGCTGACGCGGCTCCCGGCAGACGTAGACCGGACGGTGGCGATAGATGTCCGCCGCGAGCGGGTGATGGAGTTCCCCCGCCTGTTGGACGTCCGCAAAAAAGCGGCGGAGCCGGTCTTCGTCGAACAGGCTGATGAGATACACTTCGGTCGTGTCCGGGGGCGGTCCCCAAAAATAGTGCGTCAGGCTGCCGCTCCACGCGCGCGGCAAGCCGTGGGCCGGACCGTAAAGATTTACCGCCGAGGTAATGCCGTGGGCCAAGGTGAGGATTTCGGTGTGTGCCCGCTCTTCCTCGGGCAATGCGTGGAAGATCTCGGCGAGCACCTCGACATGATCCGGCCAGCCAACCTGAAAGTGGAAATCGATCAGCAACTCGCGCGGCGGCAGGATGTTTCCGAAAAGGCCGTCTGCTATCCGGTCGGCCGTCTGGAGCGGGAGGGCGGGCACGCCCAACGGGAGAAACACGAGACCGCCCCCGACCATCGCGGAAAGCATGGCTCGCCCCGGCAAGGGCGATGTACGCCGCGCGCACCATCGCTCCCACCATACCGCCCCGGCAGCGAATAGGACCGGGTAGGCCGCCGCCAGATAATACGGCTGGCCTTGGTTCCAAAAGAAGACCAGCAGGACGGTTATGAACAACCAGGCGAAGACGCGGTACCGGCGTTCCGGTTGGGTGAACAGAAAGACGAGGCCGGCGATCCACACCGGGAATAAGAGCGGCCCCATAAACAGCAGCTGGCCGGCAAGAAACAAGGCGCGCGGAATTCCGGCGAGATTCCGGATGAACTCGAGGGTTGCCCAGTCGTGCCGGTACAGCCACACGAGATTCGGGAAGAAGATTACGGCCGCGACCGCAGCGCCTACCCAGGGCCATGGCGTACGCAGATCGCGCCGCAAGGGGGTGAGCACAACACCGACGCCGATGCCAAGCGCCCAGAGCGCCATCGTGTGTTTGTTCAGCAGCCCAATGCCGGCCACCACGCCAACGGCGAGCCACCAGCGCGGCTCTTCCTGCTGGACCGCCCGGATGAGAAAGTAGGCGCAGAGGGTCCAGGTGAACTGTTCGAACACGGGGATATTGAGCATATTGCCCATGAAGAGATACGCCGGCGCCAACAACATACAGAGGCCCGCGAGGAATTGCGCGTAACGACCGCCGCCCCATGCCCGGGCCAGCAGCGCCGCGAGCGCGATAGTCCCTGCCCCGGACAACATCGGAAAGAAGCGCAGCCCGTACAGGCTGTCTCCGAACAGGGCCGTCGCGACCCGGGCCAGCCACGGCACCAGCGGCGGATGATCCACGTAGCCGAACGCCAGATGGCGCCCGCAGTCGATGAAATACATCTCGTCCTGGTGAAAGCCGTAGCGCGCGCCGAATAGGAGGTAGAGCAGGAATCTGGCGCCGAGCAACACCGCCAACATGGGCCAGTCCAACGGCGGCTTCGACGCAGTTTCCGCTTTCTGTGCCATCGATGCCGCTCCTTTTGTAGCTGCGGGCAAGTTGGAGCAAACCGAGATTTCCCATAACATGTTCGCAGTATGCACTCACTTCAGCCGGACAGCGTCTATCCAGGCGTCCCAGTTGTCGTCTACCTCGGCGATGAGTGGCTTGGGCGACCAATCGTCGTTGTAGAGGGCGAAGTTGTCATCCGTGCTCCGGGAAACGGACACAAACTCCCAACCAAACCGTGTGCCATGGATGAGAGTGCTCCGGAGAATATCGCCCACTTCTTTCGGGCGAAAGTCGGAGCCGTTGAGCGTCATGTGCTCCGAGATTGCCCAGTCGCGTTCAAGGGAAAGAATATTGTCGTAGGCTATGGTGTTGGGGCCGCGCTTGCGAAGATGCCAATGCCAGTTCACTTGGACGACTGCGATGTCGCGAAGGCCTTCGAGGAACGGTCGCGAGTCTCCGTTGCGGTTAAGCATATCGAGGCCACCCGTTTCGAGATAGTCTACGGCAATCCACGCATCGGGGCCGGCCACCGAGCGGATCGTGTCCGCGTCGCCGTTGACCCACGCCGCCAGGGCTTCCGCGCGGAACCGGTTCCAAGTGGGACTTTTTTGGAACTCCTGTGGGATGGGGAAGGACGTGGGCCAGGTCGGACCGTCGAGATTGTTCGCATCGAGCCAGGCCTCG